>JAKSNS010000035.1 GCA_024399545.1 Paludibacteraceae bacterium | reverse complement strand
AACGTCACCTTTTCACGCAACGCGGGAGAAAAACGTCTCTCCACCGGCAGGCGCGGCACGCCACGTCTCTACGGGATGTTGCACCGTGACATAAAGATAAGATTGTACCAGGTTATTGTTTCATTACAACTAAACTTTTCGACGTTTTTGGAGGTTCCATTGCATTGTCTTATGGTACGGTTGGGCTTGCTCTTTTCTTGCTCTTTTGCTTTGCCGGAACGAGTGCAATTTTATATGGTTGTTATGGCCTCCGCTTTGCTCCCGCAATGCAGGCGATTTCAATAATTTCAATAATTTCAATAAAAAACTTGAGGTCGGTTTTTCACGTGGTCGGGAATATTGTTATTTCTGTGGATATAATATGCTGATAATCATATCCACTGTCCGTATGGGCTACGTGGTGAAAAGGCTGGGAGTTTTTTGAAGACTGGTTTTGACAGGTTAGAGAAAGAAGAGGCCTGCATTTACGGAAGTGCAGACCTCATATTAAAAGGTGGTTCTATTAATTATGTTTGTTATGTTACAAGCGGATTGTCCATGATTGGGCGCTTTTGAATTTTTTTTGCGCCTTGCCGATTCACCACTGGAGGACGAGACGGAGCAGGCTCCGTCTTTACAGGGGTTAGCGTGCAGTTATATAGAAGATGATTTTTTCGTAAAAACTGGCGTAGAAAGGTTCACCACCCAACAAGATTGAACCTTTGGAGTGATATTAAGTATAAAGATGTTTTTCGAGATAACAAAAGCCGAATATCTGGATGGCTACAAGGTAAAGCTCCATTTCAACAATGGCGAATGCCGCATAGCCGATTTGCATTCTTCATTGAATGGGGAGTTTTTCGCACCATTAAAGAATATAGAATATTTCAAACGATTCACGATAAAGTTCAACACAATTGAGTGGGAGAATGGTGCGGACTTTGCGCCTGAATATCTTTACGAAATCAGCACGACAGCATAACAATCTCAAGGCAAGTTTTAAATTCCCTGTACATCAACTTTTCAAGCATCCAATTCTAATCAAACTCTCCTCTTTACATTTGAGTTATATGCCCACCCCAGCCTTTTTACGTCTTGTGGCTTCGCCTGACAAGACGCTCATTGGCTGGCGTGGGCATATAAACTTTCTTGCTATCCCCTCACTTAGTACCTATTCACCTGTTTATTGGGTAGTAACCTAAAAAAGCAAGACCAAGCGAACGCCACTGCCGTTGCCGCGGTCGTCAGGAATGCGGAAGTCGCGACCAGCTGAACGGCAGCCTCCGGCATCGCTGCCCCAACTGCCACCGCGCAGCACACGGAACGACCCAGTCGAAGGTCCAACAGGGTCAGTCTGCGGTGAAGAAGAGTAATAATCATAATCATACCAGTCAGCACACCACTCATATACATTGCCACTCATATTATACAGTCCTAATTCGTTTGCCTGTTTACTGCCTACTGGATGGGTCTGTTGTGAACTATTGTCCCAGTACCAAGCCACATCGTCTATGTTGTTGCTACCTGAGTACTCATACCCTCGGCTCTTGTTCCCTCCTCGTGCGGCAAATTCCCACTGCGCCTCAGTTGGTAACGCAAATCTGCGACCTGTTTTCTGGTTCAACTTGCTGATAAACTCTTGGCAGTCATTCCAACTAACCGTCTCCACTGGCAGATTGTCTCCTTGAAATTCAGAAGGATTGCTGCCCATCACTGCCTGCCATAACTCCTGAGTTACCTCTGTCTCGCCTATATAATAACCACTCAATGTTACATTGTGAATTGGCTTCTCGTCAGAGTCTCCATTCTCAGACCCCATCTGGAACGTGCCACCTTCAACCTTAATCATTTTGAACGAAACCCCATCAACGGTAATTTTAAGACCATCTGATTCTGAAGGGTCATCGGCAGGATTTGACGATCCTCCATCATTTTTGCATGACGCAAAAAGCGCCATGACCAGCAATAAACAAAGAAACTTTTTCATAATCAATTGTTTTTTAAGAGTTATAAATAGTAATTCTACATATTAAGACACAAAAAGAACGCAGTCCACTATTGTAATTCTCTTCACTGAGGTTCTGGTAAACCTATACGACAAGGATAACAACGTAGCCTGTGTCGATATGTACTAAGGTGCTTAGAAAAGCATGCGAAAATACATACGCCACAGACATCCATTGAAACATCTTATTCCGGATTAAGCAAAATTTACCAGATTTTTCAAACGCCGAAACAAGCGTCAACAAACGCCTAAACAATATGTCTGCTCCCCCACCCCGAAAAGAGACCCTATCGGCACAGGATTGCGACCGCAAAGTTACGACATTATTTTGAAACTACAAAACAAAACGACAATTATTTTTCCCAACACCTCATTACACGAAAAAAACACGATAAAAAAACATCGCAAACACAAAAAAATCCCATCAAACCCCTTGCCTATATCAAAAAAACTCCTTACCTTTGCACTACCAAGCCATTACGGACAGTGAATATGATTATCAGCATATTAACCCCGAAAAATCAAGAAAATATGAGACACTTAAAAAAACCACTACACACATTATATATAATAATGCTCATCCTCTTCGCCTCATGCGCCATCAACAAGCAGGAAGCTAAACAGGACGAGCCAAGCAAAAACACGCAATTATGCGGCGGATACACGACTTTCCGCGCTCTTCAACAATCCGAGGCTAAATTGTTCCGTGAAACATACACCGACGAGCCAGCCGTTGAACCTTACGAAGTTGCCACACAGGTTGTTGCAGGAATAAACTACAAATTCAGGTGCAAGGTCAAGGGAGGGAAAGGGATATATTTGATAACAATCTACAAGCCACTCCCAGGACAAGGGGCGGCGAAAGTGATATCCATCGTAAAAGAACGACAATAACCAGTATAACAACTATTTACAGTTGTTCTAAAACATCCCAGAAACGCTCTGGAAGATATATATTCCCAACCGCACAGGCTCTTCTGAAAAGAGGTGCGATTTCCTCAACCGCAAAGCCAGCTATACCACAACCTATCGCGGTAACAAGGAACTTTAATTCAGGGTGTTGTATTGCAAAATCAATAAACTCGTCAACGTAAGGTTTGATAACGTCAACACCGCCGTGCATTGTCGGAATTGCGTACGATTGTCCCTGAAGGCCAACACCTTGACCCATAATCGCACCAAAACGCATAAGTGCCACACGCGCCGCTCCCCCACCGTGCATTCCTGCGAGGTTTGAGCCGAAAACAAAAATCTCGTTTTCCTTCAACGAACTGATATACTCCGAAGAAATTCTTTTCATGACATAAAAAATTACACACCGCGAATTTACGACAAAAAATTCATATACACAAGCATTACACAGTGAAATATGCTACCGACTATAAAATTCATACAAGAAAGATTTGACTATTTCAACGCCCTATGTTTTGGCGGCAAGTTGCCAAAACCACGTATAGGCTTGAACAACAGGGCGACATCCGCCGGGCTTACTCATTATAAGAAAAAAAAGGACATCTTCGGCAAAACAAAATTCTATGACATTTGGATAGAGATAAGCACGCGTCTGGACCTTCCGCAAGAGGAGTTCGACAAAACAATTGTCCACGAAATGATACATTACTACATCTTGCACAACCACCTGCAAGACGACTCCCCTCACGGGCGTATTTTCAGGACGAAGATGAAAGAACTGAACGACAAATTCGGTTTAGGCATTGGCATAAAGTTCAATGCACCAGACGAATTGATGATAAACACCATCACCACGACAAGGTATATCTTTGTCGGCGAGTTGAAGGACGGTGGTATAGGGATGACCGTTGTCTCAAGGACGAGGATATTTGAGCTTTGGGATTTCTTCGCGAAATGCGACCTCTTCGTCAAGAGGCGTTGGTATGCCAGCAACCGTGCCATCTTCCAAAAATACCCTGCCGCACAAAAGCCAAAATTCTACCATATAGAGGCGGACAAGATGCAGGAATATTTGACAGGTGCCGTTGAATTGGAAAGGAAAGGCAACGTCATCCAACGCAAAAACCAGTAAGTGATGATAAAATAATAACTTGATACAATATATGTATTTTTTACTTGTTCCGCTTTTACTCATCTTGTTGTCTATTATAGATAAACTAACAATCTGAGCAAAATCGTCCCAAGTTATTATTTCATCATCACTAAAAGAAAAAACCTGCCGCTTTTTTGAAGCGGCAGGTTTTTCTTATATACACGTGTCAAGATTACTTGTGAGCAGCCTCGAAGTCCTGCATGCACTTAACGAGTGCCTCAACATCTTCCTGTGAGCAAGCGTTGTAGATGGAAGCGCGGAAACCACCGACTGAACGGTGACCCTTGATGCCTACCATGCCACGCTCTTTAGCGAACTCCATGAAATCTTTCTCAAGCTCTTTGTATTTCTCAGCCATTACGAAGCAAACGTTCATGATTGAACGGTCTTCCTTCTCGGCTGTACCAACGAACATAGAGTTGCGGTCGATTTCGTTGTAAAGAGTCTCAGCCTTCTTGGTGTTGATTTTGTTCATAGCCTCAACACCGCCCATCTTCTTAACCCATTTCAAGGTCTCGTGCATAACGAAGATGGCGAATACAGGAGGAGTGTTGAACATAGAGATGTTGCGCTCTTCCTCAGCAGCGTGAGTGCGGTAGTCAACCATTGTAGGGATTGGGTTCATGTACTGACGGTCAGTGATTTTGCCGAGGAGGTCTTTGCGTACGATAACGAAAGTAACACCGGCAGGGCCAACGTTCTTCTGTGCGCCACCGTAAATCATAGCGTACTTCTTAACGTCAACAGGACGGCTCATAATATCAGAAGACATATCAGCTATGAGGTTGATAGGGCAATCCATATCATACTTAATCTCAGTACCGTAGATGGTGTTGTTGGTAGTGATGTGGAAATAATCTGCATCTGTAGGGATGGTGTAGTTCTTTGGAATGTAAGTGTAGTTCTTGTCCTCAGAAGAAGCAACGACTACAGTCTCGCCAAAGTTCTTAGCCTCTTTAGCGGCTTTCTTTGCCCAGACACCGGTCTGAAGGTAAGCAGCCTTTTTGTTGAGCATGTTAGCTGGAACGTGGAAGAACTGTGTTGAAGCACCACCACCGAGGAAAAGGATTTCATAATCCTCTGGGATGTTCAACAATTCACGCCACAATTCGCGTGTCTCTTTCATCACGCGCTCCCAACCTGGAGTACGGTGAGAAATCTCAAGAAGACCGATACCTGTTCCGTCGAAGTCACGGATAGCCTCGATTGTGCTCTCAATAGCCTCTTTAGGCAATACGCAAGGACCTGCGTTGAAGTTGTACTTTTTCATTTTTGTATATGTATTTATGATTGTGTTTTTCAAGGTGCAAAGTTACGCCTTTTTTATGACACCGCCAAACATTTTCCTTATTTATTTTCAACTATTGACGCTTTTATTATTTCCACCAGTTTTTCTATCGCTTTTTCCTCGTCAATGTTCTGTTCCACACACACTTTTCCCTTGTATAATGAGACCTTTCCTGCCGCCCCTCCTATATACCCGAAATCAGCGTCAGCCATCTCGCCAGGACCATTTACTATGCACCCCATCACAGCTATTTTTATTCCCTTGTAGCCTTTCGTCGCCGCCTTTATCTTCTTCACCACACTCTCAAGGTCATACTTAGTCCTGCCACAAGTCGGGCAAGTTGTGTATTCGGTTTCTGTTATACGAGCCCTCGTAGCCTGCAAAAGTTGGAACACCATCTCCACCACCCTCTCTTCGCGTATCTTCGCACTTCGGCAATAAATATAAACGCCATCTATAAGTCCGTCAATCAGCAATCCCCCGAAATCAACACCCGCCATAACCTGCAACTCCTCCATATCGTCCGTCATATAAATGCGTGAAGCTATCACTGGGTTTTTCAAACCAACCCTGTCCAATTCGCTAATCATGGCCTTCATCTCCCCTGCGAAATTAGGATTTGCAGGTGCAAGCATTATAGGGACATCAGGGTTAAGTCTCAACGCCTCAACAGCCATCTCATCAATGTCTTTCAAACCTCCAAGCATAACGAATCTCGGTGCGTCCATCACTGTATAATCAGCCCCCAGTCCCTCATTAAAAGTAATTACCACAGGCACCTGGCCCCCACCAATCTTGTCAACCCTGTTACTCTCCCTCCTATGGTATTCAAAAGGGTTGTAAGGAAGTCCATTCTCGCACTGCACATTCACGTCTGTTCCCCTATGGTTAATGTACCTGACCAATTTATCGGCAACAGGCACTTCAGCCTCTGGTTTTTCGGACAACGAAACCCTAACCGTGTCTCCAATTCCCTCCATAAGCAACGCACCAATTCCTGCCGCTGATTTCACCCTGCCCTCGTCATCACTTCCCGCCTCAGTGACACCAAGATGAATAGGATAGTCATAACCTTTTTCATCCATCATGCTGACCAACAACCTTACAGTATGAACCATAACACGGGCATTCGAGGCTTTAACAGATAGAACTATATCATGGAAATCCTCCTCGCGTATCATCTCAATAAACTCAATGCACGACTCAGCAAGCCCACGAGGGGTGTCGCCAAACCTTGACATAATCCTTGGTGACAATGACCCGTGGTTTACGCCAATCCTTATCGCCGTGCCATGCTTTTTGCAATTCTCTATTATCGGGTGAAGTTTTTCCTTTACTCTGCGGATTTCGTCATTCCACTCCTCTTCGCTATACTCACCACGTTTCCCCGCAACAAAATTCCCTGGGTTTATCCTGATTTTCTCCACCGCCATTGCAGCCTCTTCCGCAACGTTAGCATTAAAATGTATGTCTGCGACCAACGGTATGTCAACCCCCTCATCTTTTAACCTATGCGAGATTTCCGCAAGGCTACGCACCTCTTTGACTCCCTGGGTTGTGAATCTAACAAGTTCAGCACCTGCCTCAATGCACCTTTTTGTCTGCGCGATTCCCGCCTCAATGTCGTTAGTATCAACATTTGCCATGGTCTGAATCCTTATGGGATTCTCTCCTCCCATGGTCACTTTACCAATCCGCACTTCCCTTGTGGTACGGCGTTTGTAATCAAATACACTCATTATATGGAACTTATGAAATCTTCGTTGCGCTGTATTTACTCCAATTCTCACTACCCACACGTTGCTGTTGAGGATAGAAGATAAGGAAACTACACTTTTGGTTACGGTTGAGCGTCTGAGGAATACGCTCCATCTCAGGAATATATGACACAGTTGACTTTCTCGCTGCGACAATCACTATCAGGTCATGTTCGGTCATCTGGTCAACGAGACTGTTCTGACGAAGGTCTTGGTCAAGAAACGAACAAGTCACTTTACTGAACATCTGGCTCATGCCCTTAAGTTCATCCAAAGTGACACCCCATGACATAAAAACGACTTTCATTTTTGTCCGTTGAGCAATTTTCCTGACTCTGTCAAGCCAGATTACAAAACCCATCTCGTTTTCAGCATTTTCAGGAACAACGACCACCATCCTTCTTAACTCCGACAATTGGTTCCTCAGTCCATATATCATAAAGTTAATCTCCATCGTCCCTTCAATCAGAGATTTGATAATTCTACCATAGAATGTATCGACAATGTTCGCCTTTTGGTGAATACCCACAACCAAGTCATTTATATGGTATTCTTTCACACATGTAATAGTACATGTAGGTATATTCATATCAACCCGCATAACAGTACGCAGTTGGTTGTCAGTCTCTGCCGCTATTTTTGAAGCTTGATTGAGGATTTTATATCCATCCAGTTTTTCCTCATCATTCTCAACAATCTTCAATGCGTAAAGGCTGTCACCTGAATTTTCGGGTTTAATTAGGTTACTGAATTCCACAAGATTACGCACCGTTTGCGGATTACTAACCGAAATCATGACACGCCCACTTCCTTCTATTTGTTCTTTATATTGGGTATTATGCATTGTTTTAGCTATCCTACGTGCGCTTCGTTCAGTTACAAAAGAACTGACCACAATAGCAACAAGGATCATTACTATTGTTCCGTTAAGGATACTTTCATCGAATATGCCATACGAAATGCCAATTGCCACAGCAGCCAACGCGGCGGCGGCTTTACTCGAAGTCAATCCGAAAATGATATTCATCTCATCCCATGTCAACCTGCAACTCAACTTGGTAAGGAATGCCGCAAGAAATTTAGACAACAATGCTATGCCACTCATAACTACCGCAATCCAAATAGCACCATATCCTTCTACAAAACTATGAAGGTCAATCATCAACCCAACGCTGATAAGGAAAAAAGGTATGAAAAGCGCATTACCCACAAATCCAATACGCACCATAAGTGGCGAAGCAGGCTTCACGAACCTATTCAACACCAAACCTGCAAAGAATGCGCCAAGAATGCCCTCAAGTCCAGCAGCCTGTGCCAGCAATGACGACGAAAACACTATTGCCAACACATATATGTATTGGGAAATACCATCGCCAAAACGTTTGAAATACCACCTCGTCAATATAGGGACGAAGAAAAAAATGGACAATACAAAAACCGCCACCAAACCTAACGTCCTCAACCAATAAAGCAAATCACTGTTAGTTCCAACTTCAAAGCCAGTCACACCTGCTATTATCAACAGAGAAGCGGTCACTGATATAATTGTTCCAGTAATAACTATGTTGATGGCACGATTGTCGTTGATACCCATTTTGCCAACTACAGGGTATGTAAGAAGGGTGTGGCAAGCCATCATAGCCGACAACAGCAATGATTGCTCTACGTTCATTTTCATCAGATAGCCACCACAAAAACCCATTAAAAGGGGAATAAACAACGTATAAGCACCAAAGAGTATTCCCTGCCGTTTCTGCAACTTGAATGTTTTCAAGTCAACATCCAATCCGACTTGGAACATTATATATAATATTCCAACCTTGCCAAACAAAGTGAAACTCTGGTCATTGTTCAATACATTTAACCAATGAGGTCCCAATACCACGCCTGCAAGGATCAAGCCAATAATCTGAGGCACATGAAACCTTGAAGCCAATGTCGCAAACAGAATAATAAGCAACACGAGCAGGAAAATGGAAATCGGGTCTGTCAAAGGCAATGGTATATGGAACATAAAAACAAAAACGAAAGGGTTGCCCTATTTCCCGAGCAACCCTTTATCTCTTATGATATGTGCTCTCTACTACTATTAATAGTATTTATATCTGAAATCCTCAATTTTTGCAACCCTCTTGAGTGCATCAACAACAAAGTAGTTGATTGAGTATGCCTCGCGAGTGCCAAGCATCACCATCTCTTCTTTCTCGTCGTAAGGGCGGTCGCTTTCAGAACGATCGAGGACAGTGAAGACAAAGGCGTTGTTAGAGCCTTTCACAGGGGCAGAAGTCTTGCCTACCTCAACAAAGTTGACATGAGCAGCCATCATAGGTTCCATACCCATAGAACCTGCGAAGTTGCTGGCGAAACTCATACCACGGAGTGTATCGGTTCTCCAACCTTGAGCTTCAAGTTGCATTGCGTTCTTTCCCTTCATCTGTTCAGCAAGCATTTCGCCTTTCTTTTCACGGCGAACCTCTGCCGCAAGGACATCATACACCTCTTTCATAGAGCGATACCCCTCTTCATAGAGTTTTTCAACCGCAACAGCGATAATCTGATTGTCAGACTCTATCACATCACTAACAGCCCCCTCTTTACTCTCGAAAATCCAACGCACAGCCTCACGCATTTTAGGAAGGCTGTTAATTTGAGAGGCGTTTATGTCGATGTTCTTAGCTTCCATAAGAGGCATACTTGCTTTTGCAGCCTCATTCTCGAACTTCTCGATTGTGTTTGCCTTTACAACATACTGTTTGAGTCTGTTATAAATATTAGTATGTGTCTTGGTTGAAGCAATTACCTCATGTTCAATCATGGCGAGTTTAACCTTGCTGACAGGTTTGCCAATTTCAGACACATAATAAAGCATACAAGCGCCATTCTCCTCAATACGGAAAGTTTGGTGAAGAGATGTAGAGAATACTTTCTCAGACAATTTCTTGTCCAAATCCATATCAGTAACCCAACCTATTTCACCACCAGTCTTGGCATTTGCCGCAAGTGAATTTTCAACTGCGAGTTGTGCGAAATCAGCACCACCTGCAAGTGCAGCCTCAATACTATCTGCTTTGACCTTAGTAGCATCCTCAGTAGCCTCTTTAAGGGCGATAACACTGAGTTTCACTGAGTCGATAGCCGTCACACGACCAAGAACCTTACACATCTTAAATGTCTTGCCGAAAAGAACTGGGCCATAGATACTGTCAGAACCGCTGAATGCAAAGCCACGGTACTCTTCTGGAATCTGGCTTTCAAACATTGCACCTTCTACGAAAGGCCTGTCTGAATTTGCATTGACAACACTTGCGATGTCATCGCTATTGAGCAACTCTTTGCGTACTTCATCAAGGAAACCTGCAGCCTCTTGGAAATCCTCTTGCGAAGGAGCGATTTCAAATGAAATGTATTTAATGTCGGCGGCACGACGCTCACGTTTGAACTGCTCTCGTTTGAGATCATATTTAGCTTTAACCTCTGCGTCAGTCACCTTAACGGCTGAATCAGACACTGTGCTGTAACTCTTGTAAGTGCAAAGAACATCTGAAGTGGTTTTTGCATTATTGTAGGAGTATTCTGCCTCAAGAGGGTTAACAACCATTGATTTTGAAAGAAGCCCAGCATATTTGTCCTGAAGACGGCCAGCCTTAGTTGCATGCTCCCAATAAGCCCAGACATTCTTGAGTTTACGGAGATCGTCTGGCGAATACTGCTGTGCGGCATCCTCGTTGTCAAGTGTCGAGATAAGTTGTTTTACCATCATTGGGTTGAAAGCACCGTTTTGGTCAACGAACAACTTTGAGCTACGAATCATAGGGCTGATGTGCTGACCGAATAGCATATCGGACAACTCGTCTTTTGTTACCATCATACCCAAAAGTTCACACTCGTCAGCGATAAGTTTTTCAGTCAATGTACTTTCCCAGACCATATTGCGAATCTGCTCAGCCATTTCGTCTGTAACATTATTGCCATACTCAATGCGGACAACGTCATTGAACTGCTCAATTTTGTTCTGATAGTTCAACGCTTTAACTTTGTCACCATTGATAATCGCCACATTAGCATTCGATTCCTGGAAGAATGAAGAGCCGGAATTGATAAAGTCGCTAATGATGAAAATCAGCATCGCTGCACCAATTACGATGAGGAGCAGGACACCTTTGCTTCTGATTTTTTCTAAAACTGCCATTATATATAGTTTTTATTTTTCGGGCTGCAAATTTACAATTTTTTTTTGATTTATGAAAGGGTTTTACCCATTAATTTTCAACTGCACCAAATCTATTCTGTTATTGTGTGCTTCGATAATCTTAAATGTGTAATTATCAATGATTATCAGTTCGTTTAGTTTAGGGAATTTCTGGTAATAATATAGGATAAAACCAGCTATTGTAAGGTAATTCTCGTCTTCAGGGAGCTGCAAATCGAACTTTTGGTTTACTTCATCAATCTCAAGTCGCCCAGAAAGCATGTATTCTTTGTCATTTATTTTCTCCGCTCTATACTCTTTTGTGTCATGCTCATCTTCAATTTCACCAAAAATCTCCTCCATAATATCTTCAAGCGTGACAATACCAGCGGTACCCCCAAATTCGTCAACTACAACTGCGATACTCTTCTTGTTTTGCACGAGAATATCCATCAGTTTACTTGCTGACATTGTCTCTGGGACAATAGGCATCTTGCGAAGGTAGTGGTGCCAATCGAATTTGTCGCCGTCTTTGGCATACTGGAACAAGTCGCTCGAATGAAAATATCCAATGATATTATCAATATTATCCTTATAAATCAATATTTTGGAATAGCCTGTTTCTGTGAATGCATTTTTCAGGTCTTCATCGGTTGACGAAAAGTCCAAAGCGGCTATCTCTGTCCTTGGCACAGCGCATTCTTTTAACTTGACCTTCGAGAAATCCAACGCATTCTGAAACAATTTCACGTCGTTTTCCACATCACTTGTCCTCTCCACACTCTCAATTGATTCTGTCACAAGATAATCCAAGTCAATCTTATTGAGTACATTATTCTTTTTTTGAGGATTATACTGACCTATAACCCTGAGTATTCCCTTTGAAAGTGCTGAAGCAAATAACGTAATAGGATAAAGGAGGATGTATACGAGGAAAATAAGAGGCGAGAAGAAACGCAACCAGAAATTTGCCCGAGCCTTGAACATGGTTTTGGGGATAAACTCCCCCGTGAAAAGCACTACGATTGTCGAAAGTATAGTCTGCAATGTTACAATCGCCACAGGACTTGCAGTCATATATTGTTCAATAGGGTCATTGAGCACCCTGGCCGTCTGAATACCATAAACGACTAACGCTATGTTGTTGCCCACCAACATAGTGGTTATATACATCTCACTGTGTCGGTAGAAGAAATCTATGATTTTCGATGTCCAGCCATTGTCTTTCCTGTCCATTTCAAACCTGAGTTTGCTGGACGACACGAAAGCTATTTCCATACCCGAAAAGAGGGCGGAAAACAGCAACGATACTATGATAACAATGGCTACGTTCATCAACGGTTCTTTCTATGGGTTCTCTGAGCTTCCAGATTCTGTTTCCTCTTGCTCCTCCAAAGGGAAAATGCCAGTAGGCTGTAGGATAGAGTACTGGGTAAATGTCTGGTTGGCACGAAACCCCTTGCCGACAATTTTCTTATCTCTCTGTATAATGGTTATTGACTTATCACTCTCTACAATCTCGTTTCTCTGATCCCAGTACAGTTCCTCCGTATAGAATCTCTCACCGCTAAGGTTCTGTGCCCTTATGTTTCCCTCAAGATGCCATTTCTCCATTTCGCTAAAATAGGTTGCTTTGTTACATTCTATGGCAGCGTCAATATTATAGTTTATGTCAAAACGCTCAAAACGAATACCTTCAGGGAAACTCCAATAAGGGGTATCGGCCTTGTCATAGACAAACCACTGGTTTGTGGTCAGTCTGTAGCGTAAAACGCCAGAGTCTGAAACAAGAGCCGTAATTGAGTCCTCAAAAAGCACAGGAGCCTTTTTCCTATCTGACACTGAAACCTCGCTTTTTTGCTCCGTTTCGCAGGAATTCAGAAATGCAAGCGCAGCGATGGTCAAAAAAACCACCGCCACACTCGCTGTAATATTAAGAGAACGTTCCAAAGTTATTTGCCCCTCACGGTAGTGGTCTCACCCACCAGTCCACCAACATAATAAGACTGTCCTTCGTTGAGTGCGTCATGCATGAAGACCTGCTCCTTAGTTGGGAAATACTGGGAATACTGGGCGATAAGGCTATTGATTCTTTCGATTACAGAAGCCTTTGTCTCAACTTCACGCCCCTTGCGCAACTGGTCAACGGCAGCCCAATAGACAGCCTTCTGGAGGACAGGGTCGTCACTGACTTTGGCAGAAGCGTAAATCGAGGCAAGTAATATATAAGGAGTTCCTTGCTTAGGGTTTATTTCAAGTGAAAGCTTACAACACTCCTTCACCTTATAGTCATTGTTCAGCTTCATATATGCTGATGCCAAAATAAGGTACTCATCGTATGTTTCTGACTTGTTCTCTTCCAAATTGATGCTCTGGTTTAGATACTCGATGGCTTTATTATAGTCACCCTTAGCAAAATACATACGCCCGAGACCACCAGCAGCCTCTGCCGAAGGATCTATGTTGAATGAGTAAGTAGAAGCTGTGTAATAAGCCTCAGTCTCACGACAATCCAAAGATTTGAAAAGGTTCATAATGGAGGTGAGATAGACGAGATTGTCCTTATTCGTCTCGATTGCTGGAAGGAAAATCGCATTCATTTTATCGCAATCAGCCACACCTGAAGTAGCGAAAAGCTGATCAGCATACATCTTCACCTGCTTATATACAGGGTATTTCTTGCTGGTAGTATCCTCCATTAGTTGGTTAAGGATAGTACTGCAAAGGTTGTAATCTGCGATGTAATTCTCCGCAAGGTTGTTATCCGCCTTGTACATCTCGTCTGACACTTGGATGAAACTCTGGATATAAGCAGGGTCAGTACTCTGTTGAAGCAGTGATACAGACTCACGCATCCAATCATAGACGGTCTTTGTGTCTGTTGGACGGAACTGGCGATAGTACATTGCTTTCTTGAGGATTATGACAGCCTTCTTGCCTTCTGTCTCACCAAAATATTGCACCTGTGTATCAAAAACGCCCATAAGCTTCGCAAACAGCTTTGCCTGCATTGCCGTGTCCTGCGTCTGCGAAATCTGCCACTCTATGATTTTTGGTCCATAGATGTAAATGTTCTTCGTTAAATCAGGACAATCCCTGTAAACAGACTCCCAAGGTTCTGCGGCAGAAGCATAATCTCTAATCTTGCATGACTCGGTGAAAAGACTTGCATTGGTCAGGCACTGCTCCCTATTTGCAGCATCATTGCCCTCCTGCGCCATTGCCGACCCAAAACCGGCAATAAACGCCAAACTAAGAATTAACTTTTTCATATTGACTATCTGATTTTATTTTTCACAAACCATGTCTCGTTCAAGGAGAAACTGAGACCAAATTTTATATATTGTTCTTTTAATGCTTCAAATTTATTGGCTCCTATGTTACCGTATTCCATATTGAAATGGATGACTGTTTTAGCCGTGCGTAGTGGAAATCCAACTCCAAAGGTTACTGAGAAGTCTTTGGTCGTCTCGCCTTGAACCCTCGTGTATGAGTTGCGGTAGTTAGCTCCCAACCTCCACCACATTCTATCTATATATCTTCTTCCCTGTGGGTTATGTATGTATTCTATGCCAGCAGCCACTCTCATCCTATTTTCCAACGAATCCCTTTTCCCTGCGAATTTAGCATTTCCAAACTCTTGCATAGTAAAATCCGCACCAATGGTAAGCCTGTCCTGATAGCAATACGAGAACCCCACGCCCCAAACCTGTGGAAGTTCGAAGAGGCTGCCGTTATCGTTCGAGACCTCAAGCGTATCAACCGACAGTTTCGACATAGTGTAGTCACCGTGCAACCTGCTGCGGAATTCGTATATAGCCCCTAAGGTCAGTTTGTGGTCTCTACCAATTGGTTGGTGATACTGAACACCAAACCTGACATTGAAGTTGTTGATATGTTCCTGTTCCTTGACTATTGCCGCATACGTGAGAGCATCTGAAACGGTGTACATCATCGTACGGTAGTGTTTCAGGTTCCCAAACATATAATAGCCGTTAGCACCGATGGTGACGTAGTCGAGTATATTGAACGTCAAACCAAGATATACCTCGTTGATACCGCCAGAGCCTTGAAACGTCTGATGATACTTCTGCATGGATGTCTCGCCAGCCAAAGGGATTGAATCGTCAACACCGTAATTGTAACCAACATACGAGAAAGGCAACAAGCCCGCACTCATTCCAAGCCATTTTGTTACGGGGAATTGTAAAGCAATATAATCCAACTTGCCAGAGAATGAATTTTCGCTTGCGCCATTGCTCTTGAAATTAGACCACAATCCCGAAATTCCGACCTCAAACAAGAAGGTAATTGAATCAGTTGAGGTAAAGGTCGCAGGGTTGGCTGGGTTTATATGCACTGGTGAATATAGTCCGTACGACAATCCGCCTAAAGACTGTCCCCTTGAAAAACAACCATCCTCCAACTGCCCATATCCGTATCTTGAGAATGGGGAATTTGCAATATTCTGCCCAGTAGCGCAATTAGCCACCACCAAGAATAGGACGACAAAGACGATATTTATTATTGTGATTCTCTTCATTTAAGCGAATTATATAAATTTGCTATTTTCAGAAGTTCGTTTCATAAGGTTAGTTCACCTTTATTTTTTAGATTGGCATAACGCAGCATAGTTTAATCCGTCAGGCACAAGGAATGGGTTATATTCAACCATACCTTGCACACGGTTCATAACCAATTCGGAATAACCTCCCGTCATTATGCAGATTCCCTCTGGGGCATCTTTGCGAAATCTAAGCATATAGCAGTTCACCTCGTCAGCCACGCCTGTCAACGCACCGCACTCCATCGCCTCCCTCGTATTCCTGCCGATTACCAAATGGTTGTCCCGAGGTTCGAGGAACGGTAATTTTGCAGTAAATTCATGCATTGCCTTCATCCTCATCTGCAAACCTGGTGCTATGTTTCCACCGACGAAGCGATTATCCAAGATTATGTCGTATGTATTGCACGTCCCTAAGTCCATAATTAGGAAATCTTTGACACCTTCATGGGTAGCGTATGCACCCAACATACCAGCCACACGGTCAAGCCCCAAAGTCTCTGGGGTCAGGTAACCGTTCACAAAAGGCAGTGGTGTCTCCCCGCTGAGCCTGAAAAGCGGTTTTCCGCTTTCTATTGCCATGTTTTCAACCTGCGAGCAGCGACCGACTGTTGAAATGGCAACGCTGTCCGCTTTTTCCAACCATAGCATAGCCGTTTCGGCGCTCTCTTCGTCTTTATGGACAAGTAATCTTTCCTGAGCCTCATACCCCTCATACATAGCCATTTTTGTATAGCTATTGCCTATATCCAAGACCAGTTTCATATCCGTCACACAATTTGGCTGCAAAGATACGAATTTTTTTCGGTATGACAATGTTTTTCTTACACAAATTCCGTAAAATTATCCTTGGCCTATATTTTTGCCAAATCCGATTATTTTTGTAACTTTGCGCTGTGTTAGTTTTTCGACTTAATGAATGAGACAAAAGCCAATATAGGAACACTTTTCGACAGAATAGCAAGCCATTACGATGGGTTGAACCACCTCCTTTCGCTGAATATCGACAAAAGTTGGCGTCGCCAGGCGGTTCGCTCTTTGCCTGATTCCTCCCGGTTTTGCCTCGATGTTGCCACTGGCACAGGCGATCTCGCAATTGCTATCGTAAGTTCTGGCAAGGCGCAACAAGTCGTAGGCGTGGACCTTTCCGACAAAATGATGGCTATTGGCACGAAAAAGGTCAAAAAACTAAAACTCTCTTGCAACATATCTTTCCGTCACGCTGATTGCGCCGACCTTCCTTTCGATGACGGCACATTCGATGTCGTCACTTGTTCGTATGGGGTTAGGAATTTCGCCGAGTTGGACAAGTCTATATCAGAGATGTTTAGGGTCCTCTCTCCTGGCGGGGAATTGAGGATTCTTGAATTCGCATACCCCACATCCAACGTTATGCGTCACCTGTACGATTTCTATTTCACAAAACTTCTCCCAATCGTCGGACGTATTGTAAGTCATGACCGTTCAGCCTATAATTACCTGCCTTGCAGCGTGAAAGGCTTTATGTGGGGAGAGGAGTTTCTCGACCATCTGCGCATGGCTGGTTTCTCTTCCACCTCTTTCACCCCACAGACTTTCGGAATATCAATGCTATATCAAGCCAAGAAACCATGAAATACCTGATTTTGCCTATTATTTTCGCTTCTTTGTTTTTACGGGCGAATGCCATAAACGACACCCGTGAGCGTTCCCTTTCTGGGTTCAACGCACTTGAGGTTGAAGACTGCTTCGAAGTTCACTATACAGAAAGCGACTCCTTTCGTGTTTATATAGACACTTTGGATGGCGAAATGCTGTCAAGGACAATCACAAACGTGATTGACGGCACGCTCCACCTCTCTTACAATGGCAATAGGCTGGAAAGGATTCCTGTTTATATCTCTGCGCCTGAACTGTCCAAGGTTGTCGTCCAAGACGTTTCCTCTTTCATTGCCGAATCAGACATAAACCTCCCTTACGCTGACCTCTCCGTCTCTGGTACTGGTTCTCTCACACTTAGGTCACTGAACACCACACTTGCGCATATTAACAAGAAAGGCACGGGTTCTTTCAGTATGGACGGTGCCTTGGTGTGCGACACGCTCATTGGTGAAGTAGAAGGGGCTGGGACAATGAAACTTAACTCCATAACATCGAATATAACTAACATATCCATATCAGGCACTTGTGGCTGCGACATCAAAGGTATAGTTTCCACACGCAAATTCTTAGCCAGCATGAATGGTGCCGGAAGGATAAATATCACAGGCGATATTCAAGCTAAAGAGACCGTCTGGCTTGAGATGATAGGCGCAGGTGCTGTCAAAGTCGCAGGACATATTTATGTCCGCCTTCTGAATATCAGGCTGAAAGGTGTCGGAAATATCACGGCACAAGACATTCAGGTTGACAAGGTTGACGTTGTCCTCAAGGGCATAGGCACCATCAATCTCGCTGGGACAGCCAACACTATGTCGCAAGACAAAACAGGGTTCGGCACTATCGACACTGAAGGCTTAACTCTCTCATCAAACCATTAAACACCCCAACAATATATGAAAAACCAGACTGAATTCAAAAGCAAATTCGGCATGCTTGCAGCCGCCGTAGGCTCAGCCGTAGGCCTTGGCAATATTTGGAAATTCCCTTACGTGGTAGGCACCAACGGGGGAGGGGCGTTCCTTATTATTTATATATTATGTGTATTGATACTGGGCTTCCCCGCACTCATAACCGAATTGTCAATCGGTAGGATGGCAAAGACCAACACCTTGGACGCATGTGGGGTAGTCTCAGGCAAAAAATGTTGGAATTTCATTGGTGCGTTTGGGATAATCTCAGCCTTCCTTATAATGAGCTTCTACTTTGTCGTGGCTGGTTGGTCATTGGAGTATATCTACCAAACTTTTGCGACTAATTCTTTTGATGGAATTGACACTCCTGCCCTTCAGGAACTCTTCAATACATTCGCTTACTCTTCCTATCGCCCTTATCTCTGGCTTTTTATATTCATATTAACCACGAGCATAATTGTCAGTATGGGCGTGCAGAAAGGCATCGAAAAAGCCTCCAAAGTCATGATGCCTATGCTCTTCGCCATTATCGCTATATTGGCTATATATGTCGCGTTCCTACCACGTAACGTCGGCGGTTATCGCTTTTACCTCGACTTCGACCTCTCCAAGATCACCTTTCCTGTGATTCTGTCTGCGCTCGGACAATCGTTTTTCTCCCTTTCGTTAGGCCTTGGAGCTATAATGGTCTATGGCTCATATATGAAGGAGGGTAATGTTGTCGGCATATCCTTCCAGATTGCGCTCCTCGACACACTGATAGCCGTTTTGGCAGGTTTTGTCATATTCCCGGCGGTTTTCGCATACGGCATTGCCCCAGGCGAAGGTCCATCGTTGGCGTACATAGCCCTGCCCGCCGTCTTCTCCCAAATGCCAGGTGGGTTAATCGTCTCGCTGCTGTTCTTCGCTCTTCTCGCCATCGGTGCATTGACATCCACCATCTCTCTAATGGAGGTTCTGACATCCAACATTTGCGAGAAATGGCATTTCTCTCGCCAACTTGCCAACCTAATCGTCACGATGCTCGCTTTAATCAGTACCGTTCTCTGCTGCTACTCAATGGCTGACGGCTCAAAACTGATTATATTTGGCCGCACGCTCTTCACATTGTTCGACGACATCACCTCAAAATTCTTTCTTCCTTTGGGTGGAATGGCAATGGCAATCTTCTTAGGATGGGGCATCAACAAAGACAAATTGCGCACCTCATTGGCTGAGTTTGGAATGAAACCCATATTCTTCAACATATATCTCATATTCGTCCGTTTCGTAATTCCAATCACTATCCTTATGGTGATGATCCAACAAAAATAGTTGATTCAGGCTTATGAGAGAATATAGGCTCTATAACGCAACCAAAGCCCTCACCCCTATATGCCACATTTTTCCGTTTTTTGAACCGGAAAACCGTTTTTCACTTCACATGTAAAATTTCCGTACCTTCCCGCAAATAGTTTCAATGGTTTCAACAAAAATCGTGGGGGTACTTTTCCTCACATAATATATTATAATGTATATATAGTGTTACTTAGTAATAGGGGGGTATATGTGGGAGTCACGTTTTTTACTGAAACTATTGAAACGCTAATTTACCGAACCTACACACGATTTCATAATTCAACTATTCTAAAAACATTATT
Source organism: Paludibacteraceae bacterium (assembly GCA_024399545.1). GTDB lineage: Bacteria > Bacteroidota > Bacteroidia > Bacteroidales > Paludibacteraceae > Aphodosoma. Next base: position 4,242 of record JAKSNS010000035.1, on the reverse strand, counting down.
TTGCTTGTCAAAAATAAATGTTATAAGGTTGTGCGTTGCAAAATTTATTGCTAACTTTGCAGTCAGTTTGGGATAAGTCTCAACAAATATGAGAATTTAACATTCGAATATACGTTGTGACAATGAAACGCATGGCCATGCATCTCATTGTCACAAGAACAGCATTTTTGTGGTATGCGTAAGCCAAGCCATCCCACTAACCGCTTTGCCTCTTCTCACCACAAAAAGCCACCCACTTACGCCAGTATTAGTTAAACAAAACGAACTTTTCTGGCACGCACTTTGCTATAAATTCTTAAGGTGGGTCCTTCTATCGCATAAAATGTCAATATTTCCTCAGAAGTTACAACAAGTCACAGCCTGCAAAATGACATGCAAGCCAAAAACAATCCCTGATAATTAAAGTCTGGGTACAGAGTGTTTTTTATAATATGCTGAACAATAAACAGTTAAAAAGTATTAGGAGGGGGCAAATATTTGCAAATAAAATCGGCTTTATTTCATAAAAAATTTGTACCTTTGTACTTGATTTTTAACCAGAGACAACAAGGTTCTCTAATTGCTGCAACCAAACAACTGGGACTGCTGGTTTTTACAATGTCGAAAAAGTTACTTTTTGTTTTTTTCCAATCACAAAGACAGGTGATTTTTTGACATTCCACGCATTTGCGATGCCGCGTTGCGGCGTAAACATATACAAATATCCTGACTTAGGGCATTGCCTCAGACTGATTTGTCGAATCTCTTCAGGACTTTGACTGCCAATGAATTACAAAGTAGTTATAGAGAAACTGAAATTTTTTTATTAAAAAACAAATATGAAAAATTTAAGATTTGCCCTTATGGCAATTTTGGTCGCAGCTGCCATGGTCGGCTGCAAAAGCAACAAGAATGACGAACCTCAACCACAACAGAATGACGGAGTCATCCAGTTCACCCATCAAATGGGGGAGCCTGTCTCAAACCCTACGAACTCGGATTGGTGTATTGCACCAGCGGCTGAACAAACCCTATCGTCCTTGCGTCGCATTTCCGACATTTTTTATTATATGGATTTCGCTACGGACCTTTCGTTAGGAACATTGGTTGATGCCAATTTGCGCTCGTATGAGGATAACCACGAAGCAATGGAACATTTATGGTTCTCTCCAGATGGATATGAGGATCCGTTTGACGAGGAAGATCCTTCCTGCTCCGGTTTTGTCTGCTTCAACGAAGCTGGCGAACTGCTTTTCGGACGCAACTTCGATGGCGCAGGCGGTCCCCTCTGCATGGTATTCAACAAGGTTAACGGACAATACGACTACGTACAATTCACAGCTCCAAATTACAATTCAGCACTATACAATGGCATAATCTACGGACGGGATAATGGTGATGGAATACTGTCAAATGGTGAAACCTCACTCCACCGCCTCCTGCGTCAGCCTGTGGCTACAATGGACGGCATGAACGAATACGGATTGTGCTTTGGTGCTTTCCAATTACCTGTGTTCGGAGCAGATGAAGAAACTGGCATGCCTAAGCGTGTCATGCAAAACGAGACCGGCAAAAAAGCCATCAGCACCAGTTTGATGCACAATTTGATTCTGAGCGAATGCAAGACAGTGGATGATGTGAAGAATTTTATGAAAAAACATAATTTTGTGGCTCTGCACCCATCGCTCAATGTACACTGGATGGTGGCTGATGCAACAGGCGACTATGCTGTGTTCGAATATTGGAACGACACGCTATATGTGCTTAGCGCAGAAGACCGTAACTATATTCTTATGCAGACATCACACGTTGTTCCATACGAGTATAACTGCATCGAAAATTATTATTGCAATCCAGAAGCCACCAAAACTTACATGGAAGATAAATGGCAATACTCATACAGCAGTAAGGTTCGCGTTCAACGCATGATGATGTACTATAGACCAGTGATGAGCGAAATGGAAGCACTCAAATGCTTGCAGGAAGGCTCGTTCGGAGTGGAAATGTGGAACAACGTGACCAATTGGTCTTGTATATACAACACAGTTCAACGCACTATCCTTTTCTGTATGCGCAACAATATGTCAACCATTTATAAAGTCGATTTGAAAAAGGAATTGTAAACACCAAACCTTTACATTGAAATTAATCTCGAAAAAGACTTCGAATAATAAAACTATTTGTAATATGAGTAAAAAAATTCTGATACTGATGGCCATCGTTGCCACAGTGATAACAGGGTGTAAGGACAATAAAAACACACAACCTGAAATCTATGACAATCTCATCGTTTACGGAAAAATATACACCGCCAAAGTAGATGAGTCTAAAGACAACACTGACAGATATGTCATGGCTGATGCCATGGTGGTCAAGGATGGCAAATTCGTATATGTAGGGACAAAAGATGGAGCTGACAGTTACAAGACCGAAAACAGCAAGATAATTGACTGCACTAACATGGGTATCATCGTCCCAGGCATGACCGATGGACATGCACATTATATGCTGAAATACATCAACGAAGAGATGAAGGGCAACACACTTCAATTCAATAGCGGCCAGTCGTATGATGACGTCATTAATCAAGTTCGCAAATTCGTTGAGGATGCCAAGAATAAAGGCAGACATTTAGATTATGTCTATGGCGAAGGATACACCCTTGCCAATATGATAATCGGTGGCAAAGACCTGCGCAATCGCAAAGACCTGGATTCAATCACCACTGAGATACCAATCTACCTCACCGGCTTCGATCATCACAGCACACTGGTCAATACCCGGGCAATGATCAATGCTGGTATCTTGGACACAAATGGAAACGTCATCAGAACCCACATAGCAGGTGGATTCATTTATTATGACGAAAATAATGAAATGACTGGCGTATTTTCCGAGCGTGCCATATCACTGCTTCAGGGACCAGGTCTGAACAACAAAATGCGCCCAACTTCCGCACAAATCGCCTCGGGTATCGATTTTATGCAGAAATATCTTCTTTCAGTGGGCATCACCAATATCATCGAAGGATGGACAAACAATTATGACAAAGACGATGAGTCGTTGTTCAAAGCATTGACAGATTTGGACAGAGACAACAAACTGCACCTCAATGTTTCACTTACCTACGAGATTGAACCATGGTACAACAACAATGATCCTTTCTGCTTCGTTGATAATGCTGCTGCTGTAAAAAATAAGTATCAGAGCAAGCATGTGCACCCTGACTATCTCAAGCTGTTCATGGACGGACTGGTCGAGATGGGTACAGGTTTCATCTTGGAAGAATACCAAAATAAAGGCAAAGACAGCATCTATAGCGGTCATGGCACTCCTCTGTGGAGCGAGCAGGATATGATAAATCTCGTAAAGGATGCCAACAACAAAGGACTGACTGTCCATACTCACGCTCTTGGCGACGGAGCCGTTCACCGCTGCGTCGTGGCTTACAGTTTGTCAGGCAAAGACGAGATGCGCAACGCCATCGTCCATCTACGCAACGTGAGCCAAGAGGATTATGCTGTGATTAAAGAACACAATATCGCAGTCGCCGAAAATATGAACTGGCACTGCTTTACAAATGAGGCAGCAAAACATTATGAAACTTTCCTTCCTATCACATACGCTCACGAGGCTTACCCTATTAAATCTTTCTTTAATCACGGAATACTGGTGAGCCAGTGTACTGACACTCCAGCAGACGATGGCATCAACAATCCATTCCATTGCATGTTCGTTGCGATAACCGGTACTTATGAACCAGGCATGACCCCATGGCAACCTACGGAACTAATCGACCGCTACCAATTCCTTCAGGCTGCGACCTATAATGGTGCTTGGCAGTTGCATCTTGAAAAAGAGCGTGGCAGCATCGAGGCAGGCAAATATGCAGATTTCGTTATTCTGGATAAGGATGTGCTGACCTGTGACGTACAAGAGCTACTTAATGTTCAAGTACTCAAAACTTTCTTTGAAGGACAGGAAGTTTTCTCACGATAAAAAGACCCGTAGCCGGAATTAATATGGCACTCTAACGTTTCGTGTGGATGACTTTGCATGCTATTCAAAGCACTGTAGGCGCGACATAAATCAGCCCAGGGTGTAAACCCTGGGTAACAAGGCATTACCTATACGGTATTCCCTTCCTCCAGACTGTCCGAAAACACAACTTTTGTCATGCAAAAGTTGTGTTTTCGGACAGTTTGGGGGAGGGGGGGTGCAAGTTTTTAGGTGAAATTATTGAAATTATTGAAATCGTCAAAA
>JAKSNS010000034.1 GCA_024399545.1 Paludibacteraceae bacterium | reverse complement strand
ATTCTTTTGCCGAGTTGCACCTTGCCAACCGCTTAGGCGAACTTACCCACTCAAATCGTTATAGAGCCGCTTTGGCTCTAACGTTTCGTGTGAAAAAAGCCATTGTAAAGTCGTCTCTTTCGGGTTTAACCATGGAGCATAGGACTTGACCTTACTATGTGATAGTTTTGGGCTTCTATATAACTACACGCTAACCCCTGTAAAGACGGAGCCCGCTCCGTCTCTGAGGGGTATCTGTCCCATCTGTTATATTCCTCCTTTTATTGAGACCTCCCTCAAACTGGCTGCAAAGGTACAAATAATGGCTCTAAAAACGTTTCGTGAAGTAACTTTGTATGCAAACTCCAAGCGCTGTAGGCGCGACATAAATCAGCCCAGGGTGTAAACCCTGGGTAACAAGGCATTACCTATAAGGTATTCCCCTCCTTGGGGAGGGGGCAGGGGGTGGGGAGAATCCAATTCTGTGAATATACATTATTTCAACCCACTCAATTCGTTATAGAGCATAAAATCATCCCGATTTCAATAATTTCAAAATCAGTGCAAATCGAAAGCAAAGAACTTGTTCATTTGCTGAGATGCAGCCTGATTTATCAAATAATTTCACCTGAAAACTTGGGGGTATCTGTTAAAACACCGTCCCCACCTACAAGACAAAAAAAAAGTTTTCCTCAAATCCTTGCTTGTTTCAATTTTTATTCGTACCTTTGCACCCCCGAAATAGAATAAATTCATATTTGGAGTATGAGAAACAATATAGGGATGTTCTATAAATTAACTCATTAATAATTAGATATTTATTTGGATATTTCAATAAAAAGTCGTACCTTTGCAGTAGAAATCATACAGAATTATGCAGAAAACTACTATATACCGCAAGCCGATGGGTGAGACCCTGTTCGAGGAGGAGTTTACGATTGAAGCTCTCTCCCAGATGGGCAATCCCCTTGAGCAGCTCGCCGCCCTGGTCGACTTTGAGATGTTCCGTTCCGCACTTGAAGAGGTGCTGGTCAAAAAGGACAGCAAGACTCCGGCAGGACGTCCGCAGATTGATGTCGTTCTTATGGTAACCGCTAAAAATTAAATATCAAATATTCAACAATATAAAAGAAGAAATAGCGTTATCTTGGTATAAAAAGACATCATTTATGAATAAGTACAAGACCACAGGCAAGCAGACCCTCTTTGACGCTGAAAACTCAGCACGGAAACTCTCCGAGATAGGAAATCCTTTGGAGAAGTTAGACAGCGTGATAGACTTTGAGATGTTCCGCAGCCGGTTGGAAGCGTCGATGGTGAATCATGGCACGAAGAGCAAAGCCGGAGCCAAACAGTATGACGTGGTAATGATGTTCAAAGTGATGGTGTTGCGGCAGTATTATAATCTCAGTTACGAGCAGACGGAATACCAGATAATCGATCGTAGCAGCTTTAAGCAGTTCCTCGGACTGGCAAGTGGAGACAAGGTGCCAGACGCAAACACAATCCGCAATTTTTTCGAGGGGCTGAAAGAGAAAGGTCTTGGAGAGAGACTGTTTCAGGATTTCGTTGACGGCCTGCTCGCGAAAGGCTTCATATTCAATGAAGGACAGATAGTTGACGCAAGTTTTGTACTTGCTCCGCGTCAGCACAATACGCGAGAGGAGAACAAGAGGATTAAAGCAGGTGAAGGGGGCGAGCTTTGGAATGACAAGCCTAACAAGAAACGACAGAAAGACATCGATGCCCGTTGGACACAGAAAGGCGGGGAAGACTTCTTCGGCTACAAAGTCAGCGCGAAAGTGGACGGAAAGAGCAAGTTCCTCAAGAAGATAGCGGTGACGGCAGCATCGCCGCATGATTCGAAAATGTTCCCTGACCTGATGGATGAAAGCGACAGGGGGCAGGCCGCATTTGGCGACAGTGCGTAAGTCGGACAGGAGGAGACATTGCAGAAGTACGGTCTGAAAGATGAGATATGCGAGAAGGGTTACCGCGGCAAACCTCTGACCGACGAGCAGAGAGAAGAGAACAGGAAGAAGTCGTCCATACGGTCAAGAGTGGAACATGTCTTCGGCTTTATGGAGGGAGCGATGCACGGGCTGACCGTGCGGACGATAGGTATAGCGAGAGCGGCCACAAGCATCTTCCTAAAATGCTTGACCTACAACATGTTTCGATACGAGCAGTTCGTAAGAAACGGAATAAGATAACGGAATAACTAACCAAACAAGAGAAAGTGAGGTAAAGCCATGTAGATTAGTCTGAAATATTAATGCCGAAAGAGGTTTGTGACCCAAAATCGTACCTCTTATAACCTTTGCAGATAATAACAACTCTGGCGAAGCGGGAAAAGTAGGCTCTCCGTCAAAGCCAGATGACAAAAATAATCAATTTTTAGAGCCTACCTAAAATCAAAACCGATGGGTCGATGGTATAGAACGGACAAAAATTAAAATGAAAAAAATAATCGTATTTATGGCCATTTCTTTTTTTGCTTTTAATTGTATCCACGCTCAATGTGAAGGAAAAACATGCAAAATAAACGGTGGTGAAGCGACCGTAATGGTAAACGACTTAAGTTTAGATCAAAGCAACAACACACTGACTTTGCGTGTATCTAACGATGGACCTTCTGCTAACTTTAAATTAAAAGTCACACTTAAAGTAACCAAAAATTACACCAAGGGGATAGGTGAAAAACAAGAAGAGGTTGTAGTGTATTTTAATGAAATGGCCTATAGTAATCAAAGTTCTAGATTTGAAAAAAGTTTTACCCCCAATAGGGATTCTGACTACAGAGTTACACGAATTGAAGTAATCAAGTGCGAATTTCAAGAAGGAACAATTTGCAGGTAGAATTCTGACTTCACAAAAGGAGGCTTGTTCTGTGACTAAAACAGGCCTCTTTTTTTATACCATTTCATTGTTGGCAACCTCTAAAAATTAAATATCAAATATTCAACAATATAAAAGAAGAAATGGCGTTATCATGGTATAAAAAAGACATCATTTATGAATAAGTACAAGACCACAGGCAAGCAGACCCTCTTTGACGCTGAAAACTCAGCACGGAAACTCTCCGAGATAGGAAATCCTTTGGAGAAGTTAGACAGCGTGATAGACTTTGAGATGTTCCGCAGCCGGTTGGAAGCGTCGATGGTGAATCATGGCACGAAGAGCAAAGCCGGAGCCAAACAGTATGACGTGGTAATGATGTTCAAAGTGATGGTGTTGCGGCAGTATTATAATCTCAGTTACGAGCAGACGGAATACCAGATAATCGATCGTAGCAGCTTTAAGCAGTTCCTCGGACTGGCAAGTGGAGACAAGGTGCCAGACGCAAACACAATCCGCAATTTTTTCGAGGGGCTGAAAGAGAAAGGTCTTGGAGAGAGACTGTTTCAGGATTTCGTTGACGGCCTGCTCGCGAAAGGCTTCATATTCAATGAAGGACAGATAGTTGACGCAAGTTTTGTACTTGCTCCGCGTCAGCACAATACGCGAGAGGAGAACAAGAGGATTAAAGCAGGTGAAGGGGGCGAGCTTTGGAATGACAAGCCTAACAAGAAACGACAGAAAGACATCGATGCCCGTTGGACACAGAAAGGCGGGGAAGACTTCTTCGGCTACAAAGTCAGCGCGAAAGTGGACGGAAAGAGCAAGTTCCTCAAGAAGATAGCGGTGACGGCAGCATCGCCGCATGATTCGAAAATGTTCCCTGACCTGATGGATGAAAGCGACAGGGGGCAGGCCGCATTTGGCGACAGTGCGTAAGTCGGACAGGAGGAGACATTGCAGAAGTACGGTCTGAAAGATGAGATATGCGAGAAGGGTTACCGCGGCAAACCTCTGACCGACGAGCAGAGAGAAGAGAACAGGAAGAAGTCGTCCATACGGTCAAGAGTGGAACATGTCTTCGGCTTTATGGAGGGAGCGATGCACGGGCTGACCGTGCGGACGATAGGTATAGCGAGAGCGGCCACAAGCATCTTCCTAAAATGCTTGACCTACAACATGTTTCGATACGAGCAGTTCGTAAGAAACGGAATAAGATAACGGAATAACTAACCAAACAAGAGAAAGTGAGGTAAAGCCATGTAGATTAGTCTGAAATATTAATGCCGAAAGAGGTTTGTGACCCAAAATCGTACCTCTTATAACCTTTGCAGATAATAACAACTCTGGCGAAGCGGGAAAAGTAGGCTCTCCGTCAAAGCCAGATGACAAAAATAATCAATTTTTAGAGCCTACCAAATATAACCCAGTTTAATCATTAAAACCGATGCTCGATGGGATATAAGTGAGCAAAGATATTATGTCAATAGACGTAGAGAACATTATTACTCAGAAAGATGAGGGCTACGAACACTATGGCAGTGTTTCCGTTTCGGTTCGCAATACTGAAACAGATGAAGTCCGAACAGCAAATGTTGATTTTTGTCCTAGTAAGGATGTTGGAGAGGCTACAGCAGAAGCCATAGAAATAGCCTCAAATAAATTCTAACTTTAGGAATATTTCTCGAATGACGGAGAAAACCATCTTCTGTATTCACCTAGAATATGGTTTTCTCCATTATTGCTTTTGCTCCCCTCCAGCTCCCCTATTGTTCATCTTTTGCCTGCCTCTGAGGTAACAAGGCAATAATTTCAGTGTTTCTGCGTTTTCTTCTCCAAAGAGGTGCAACTTGTAATATGCCCGACCTCCGCAATGACCCCGACTGTGAGTCCTCTCCGACTTTCTACCTCTACGCCATCGTTGAGTCTGCCAACACCGCTTATATCCCCACCCTCTCCGCCGACGAGAAACGTGTTGACAAAGCCCACCGTAATATTAACCGCAGAGTATCCCCGTCGGTGTTCATAGGTGCTGTCAGATTATCAAAACCACTATGGCAGAATTAGTGATGAGTGTTATTTGTTCAAAAATATATATGGCAGGTTCTTTTTATTTGATTTCATCACCTAAACCAGCAGAACCCATTATCTGATTTGAGCAATGCGAGACCTTTGCAGACTCTGTTTGGAATTTGAGTGCAAAGGTACGACTTTTTTTTAAATTGAGGATTTATTCAATACAAAGAGCTTGCTCAAAACTTGTGCGAACCGAGGACAATCAAGTTTGCCTTTTTCCACCAAAACAACCATCCTTCACTCATCCCGATTTCAATAATTTCAATAATTTCACCTAAAAACTTGGGGGTACCTGTAGCCCTTTAATGTTAAATCACCGACCCAACCTATAAGGCAAGCAAGGTTTTCCCTCAAATCCTTGCTCGTTTCAATTTTTATTCGTACCTTTGCACCCGAATAACAAAACAACATACGATATGAAAAAATTTTTCTTTTTGATGGCTGCGCTTTTCGTTGCCGCCACAGTCTCAGCTCAAGACGACAAAACCGAACAAAAAACTGAAGATGAAGGTTTTGTCTTCACAACTGTCAAGCAAATCCCTATCACTTCCATCAAGGACCAGCACCGTTCGTCAACTTGTTGGTCATTCTCTACAATGGCTTTCTTCGAGGCTGAAATCCTCCGCGAGAAGGGTCTCACCGTTGACCTTTCCGAAATGTACCTCGTCAGCAATTCCATGTGCGAACGTGCCGAATTGTTTGTCCGTCTTCATGGCAATGCCACTTTCGCTCCCGGCGGTGCCTTCGCTGACGGTATAGCACTTCTGCGCAACCATGGTATCGTCCCTCAATCCGCAATGCCCGGCATAATGTACGGTGAATATCCACAGGACACACTCCCTGTCCACAAGGAACTTGACGCCGTAGCCCGTGCATTCCTCAACCCCATCGTCAACGGCAATATGACACGCCTCACACCTTCGTGGAAAGTCGCTTTCCGTGGCATTTATGACGCCTACCTCGGCAAATGCCCAGAGGTTTTCGAGTATGAAGGCAAAAAATACACCCCACAGTCATTCCAGCAGTATCTCGGTCTCAACCCTGACGACTTTGTCTCAATAACTTCGTTCACTCACCACCCATTCTATTCGCAGTTCGCCATCGAAATCGAGGACAACTGGCGTCACTCTCTTTCATATAATGTGCCTCTCAACGAGTTTATGGACATCATCGACAATGCCTTGAACAACGGCTACACCGTCGCTTGGGGTGCGGATGTCTCCGAGGACGGTTTCACCCGCGACGGTATCGCAGTCGTGCCTGACGCAGCCCTCAGCGTGCAGGAACTCGGCTCTGACATGGCTCACTGGCTCAAACTCCCTAAAGCCGACACACGCAAGCAACTCACCTCGAAACCTCTCCCTGAACGCGAAATCACCCAACTTCTCCGCCAGCAGGGTTTCGACAACTACGAGACCACCGACGACCACGGAATGCTCATCTACGGCATCGCCCGCGACCAGAACGGCAAAGAGTATTATATGGTCAAGAACTCTTGGGGCAAAGCCGGAAAATACGACGGCATCTGGTACGTCTCAAAGGCTTTCGTCCGCTACAAGACCATCAACATCGTTGTAAACAAGAAAGCCATCCCTTCCGACATTTCCAACAGAATGGGACTCAAGTGATGACGAAAGGCTCTATTCTGTAAAATAATGTTCGAGAACCTAATATCACAGATAACAGGCATCGCCGGGCAACGTGTGGCAGCAGTCATACAGTTGCTTGGCGATGGCTGCACAATACCATTCATAGCACGCTACCGCAAGGAGGCGACACAGAACCTCGACGAGGTTCAGATTTCCGACATCGCCCACCATCTGGAACGTCTTCAGGCTCTTGCCAAACGCAAGGAGTTCATTCTTGAGTCTATCGAGAAACAGGGCAAACTGACCGACGACCTTCGTGCGCGTATTACGAAATCTTGGGACGAAACCGAGATTGAGGACATCTATCTCCCTTACAAACAGAAACGCCGCACACGTGCCACCATTGCCCGCGAGGCGGGTTGCGAGCCTCTTGCCAAGATGATTATGTCCGGGCGTGGTTTCAAGCATGGCGACACCCGCGACGAGCAACGTGGCGTATGGACTGACGACGACGTGAAAGGTGCGCAGGACATTATCGCCGAATGGGTATCCGAGTTCGAGGCTGCCCGCAACGCCGTCCGTATGTACTACCGCCGCTCCGCTTGGGTTGAGTCTAAGAAAACCACCTGCAAGGATGTTCCCGATGAAATTGTGGCCAAATACCGTGACTGGTTTGACAAACGCATTCCTCTCAACCGCTGTCCTTCACATGCCCTTCTCGCTATGCGCCGGGGCGAGGCTGAGAAAGTCCTCCGCGTGCGCATCCTCATTGAAGACTCTGAGGCTACCGAACGTGTCGAACGTATGTTCACAAAACCAGGCAACCCCCACAACGGTCTGATACGTGAGGCTGTAGCCGATGGCTATGACCGCTTGTTGCAGCCTTCCATCGAGACTGAATTTGCCGCTTTGTCCAAACAGAAGGCTGACGAGGAGGCTGTGCGTGTTTTCCAGAACAACCTCCGCCAGTTGCTTCTCGCCTCGCCGCTTGGTCAGAAACGTGTCCTCGGCATTGACCCAGGTTTCCGCACTGGCTGCAAAGTCGTATGTCTTGACGCACAGGGGCAACTGCTCCACCATGATGTCGTCAACCTCCGCAATATTACAGCCTCCGAGACTCTCCTGACCCTCGACCGCCGCTATCACCTTGAGGCTGTCGCCATAGGCAACGGCACTGCATCCCGCGAGACGGAGATGATGGTTCGTGCCATTGATTTTGGGCATGACATGCCTGTCTTCATGGTCAGCGAGTCTGGCGCAAGTATCTATTCAGCGTCCGAGGTTGCCCGTGAGGAATTCCCTGATTATGATGTCACCGTCCGTGGTGCCGTCAGCATAGGCCGTCGGTTGATGGATCCTCTCGCCGAACTTGTCAAGATTGACCCCAAGTCTATAGGTGTCGGGCAGTATCAGCACGATGTTGACCAGACTCTGCTCCGTCGTGCTCTCGACGAGACTGTCATGTCGTGCGTCAACTCCGTGGGTGTCGAGGTAAACAACGCCTCAAAGCAACTTCTCACCTATGTTGCAGGCATTGGTCCTAAACTTGCCGCGAACATTGTCAAGTATCGTGACGAAAACGGGGCATTCCCTAACCGCAAAGCATTGATGAAAGTTCCTCTCATGGGACCAAAAGCCTTTGAACAATCCGCAGGTTTCCTTCGTGTACGTGCGTCTGCCCAACCTCTCGACCGTTCTGCTGTCCATCCGGAACGCTATGCCCTCGTCGAAAAAATGGCTAAAGACGCAGGCACGACAGTAGAGGAGTTGATGTCATCTGCCGAGATGCGCAAACGCATAGACATCCGCCGTTACCTCAACGCACAGGCAGGAGTAGGTATGGAGACATTGACAGACATCATGCAGGAGTTAGAGAAACCAGGCCGTGACCCCCGCACGCAGCTTGAGGAGTTCTCTTTCGACCCTAACGTCAAAACCATCGCAGACCTCAACCCAGGTATGCGCCTTCCCGGCATAGTAACCAACGTCACTAACTTCGGATGCTTCATCGACCTCGGCATACACACCAACGGCTTATTGCACATCTCCCGCATACCCCGTGGCAAAACCTTCGCCGTCGGCGAACACCTCGAAGTCACCGTCGAAAACATCGACTACGAACGTTCCCGCATCGCATTGAAATTATAGAAAAAGTAGTTATGACTACGTGTAACCAAATATTCAATTTTGCCGAAAATAAGGACAAGGCTTTTCTTATTGGAACATACCGTTCTGATAAGGAACATTTGCCTTGGATTTTGGGGATTAAGCCTGAACGCAGAAACAAATTCTATAATGTCAGATATAAAGAAAATCTTTTTTCATCACGATGCGGATGCATAACGGATAAATCCGTTCCTGATTATGTCTTGATTTACGACTATAAAGACTTATCATCAGGTTGGCATCTCTTTCCTTGCTTAACAAACAGAATTGTATCAGAACAAGATATGCACCACATGCAATACCCTAAACCTAATGGTGCATATATACTGTATCAATTAGGGGATGAAATCATCTGTCCGCAAATCGACTTTTCACAATTGTTATTCTCTAACAAAAATGCCGAACAAACAAAATTTGAACCAATGTTAGTCTATGGTTCTGAGATAGCAAATATTGAATGCGAAGGAAAGAAATACAGCATCCCATTTATCGATGAAGTTTCAAGAAAAAGATTTACTCACATTGACTGTTTTGCAGGTCCAGGAGGAATATGTACAGGGTTGCATGCTGCTGGATTTGAGACGTTGGTTGCCATAGAATACGTCAAAAGTTGTTGTGAAACATATACGGCTAATCACCCCGAAGTACACATGATTCATTCGGACATTCGCAAGGTCAAAGATATAGACATATTACCATTCATTCCAAAAGATGGTGTCGATTTAGTTACCTCAGGAATGCCTTGTGAAACTTTTTCAATGGCAGGGACTACTTCTCGTTCATTCTATGATGATCGTCAGTTCCTATTCCGTGAAGGAATTAGAATAGCAAAGATAGCTAACGCAAAATTTATCCTTTTTGAAAATGTCCCAGGTATTACATCAAAAACCGTGGCAGAAAAAGACAAGACATTGATTATTGACGTTTTGAAGAAGGAACTAATAGAAGCGGGCTATTCCAATTTTATTGAGACAAAACTATTAGCCACCGATTTTGGAGTTCCCCAAAAAAGACAAAGATTTTTTATACTTGCCACTCGTTTTCCTACTTGTCGTTTGTCAATTCCAACTGCTTCTTGTAAACGACTCGTTACGGTTGGAGATGCTTTTGCAGGACTGCCAAATGTTGTGGCAAATTCAGATATTGAAGCCAATTCTTACACTGAGCAAAATTCCGATTATGCCGCACTAATGCGTAACACTACCTTTTGGAAAAGGGAAGGATACGAAGACATACTGACATACCAGATTCCAATGCGTCATAAAATTTGCACACTTAAGCGCTTTGCACTCATCAAACCAGGCGAAGGACTAAAAAACCTATTTGAACGACTTTCAAAAAGTACCATAACAGAATTACAAAAAGACGGGACTTTACCTAAGAAAATATTCTCTAAGCGCAATATACGTTTAGAATTAGACAAACCTGCACTTACTATTACAAGCCATTGTCTGGATGAAAATCTTCATCCAACTCAAGATAGAGCTTTAACTGTACGTGAATGTGCGCGGCTTCAATCATTTCCTGATTCCTACGATTTTTGCGGTGGTCCATTTATGGTTGGACATGACAATCGAAATGTCCAAGATAAATACGAACAGATAGGCGATGCAGTTCCACCATTATTAGCATTCGCATGGGGAAAGCATATTTCCTCATTATTAAATCAAAACGACTTACGATTATGAACAAAAAAATATATGAATATTGCCAAGAGAAGTATAATGAAGAATATAACAATGTTATGACTTCTTGCAGCAAGAAGGAACAATCTGAACAAATCGAAAAGAAAGCCCAACTCACAGCAATAAAAAAAACTTTTGATGTCGGCAGGAAACTTTATCCAAATGAAATTCCAGAACTATGGAAAAGCATTTACAAAGCACATATATTCCGTAAATCTGGCATTGATGACATCGAAAAAGTTACAAAAGTCATTCAAGCAGAACAGAGCTGGAGATCTTCGTCTGGCCATGCTTTTGAGGAATTGGTAAAAGAATTGGCCAATCTTTCCCTTCAGAATACAAAATTCGAGTTCTTACTACAAAAAGACCTGAACACTTTATTGAAAGCCAACGAAATAGGTAATGGTCCTACTGATATTGCGTGGCTTAAAGAAAAAGTCAAAGGCGGTGTTTTTGACCTTTATGTAATAGCACATGTCAAAAGGTACGATGACGATGCGGACGAAACAGTGAACAAATCCATTTGTTTTGGTTGCGTACAATGCAAAACCAGTATTCGCGACAGAGTTTCGAGGGATATCGTACCATCTAACGAAGCAATGAAAGCCCCTTTCTGGAGTATTGGTTTTGTCTTGGATGGAACAATGTTCAGTGTTCCTAAATACAAGAATATGGTAAACGGAAATGCCAATACTGAGTTTAAGAAGAATGGGTGGCATGGTATGTATGTTTTATCAGAAAACACAACCCTTGACCGTATTTATGCTATGGATTTAGATTTCGATATAATCAAAAGACATACTGAACAGGCTTTTGAAAAATGGGACAAAGACCGTAATGGTTTCACTTCTGATTGGCGTGCAAATGAATAATCTCAGTGCTTTTACAAATTCAAGAAATCAATAAATCACAATATTATGGAAATCAGAGAATACATCAAACAAAACCTTCCTCGCATCATTGACGAGTGGGCATCGCTCATCCGCATTCCTTCAATCTCTGCCGAGGCTGACCATCACGACGACATGATACGTTGTGCCAACCGTTGGTGCGAACTGCTGAAAGCCGCAGGTGCCGACCGTGCCGAGGCAATGCCTTCTGACGGCAACCCTATCGTCTATGGCGAAAAACTCATAGACCCTAAACTCCCGACAATCCTTGTCTATTCACACTACGACGTGATGCCTGTCGCACCGCTCGAACTCTGGAAAAGCGACCCTTTCGAGCCTTCAGTGCGTGACGGTCGTCTCTATGCCCGTGGTGCTGACGACGACAAAGGTCAGGCTATGATTCAGGTCAAGGCTTTCGAGTATATCAACCGCATGAACGAACTTCGTTGCAACGTCAAATTCATTTTCGAGGGTGAGGAGGAGATAGGCTCGCCGTCTTTGGAGTCGTTCTGCAAGAAGCACAAAGACCTCCTCAAATGCGACACAATCCTTGTATCCGACACAAGCATGATTGGCAAAGATACCCCTTCTCTCACCACGGGACTTCGAGGCCTGGCTTATTGGGAGATTGAGGTTACTGGACCTAACCGCGACCTGCATTCAGGTCACTTTGGCGGTGCTGTGATGAACCCTATCAACGCCCTCTGCAAGATACTGTCACAGGTTGTTGACGACCACGGACGCATCACCATCCCTGGGTTCTACGACAAGGTTCTCCCTGTTCCAGAGGCTGAGCGTGAGATGATTCGCCAGATACCTTTCAATCTTGGAAATTACAAAAAAGCCATTGATGTTGACGATGTCGCCGGCGAAGAGGGTTATTCTACCCTTGAGCGCAACTCCTGCCGTCCTTCGTTCGACATTTGTGGAATTTGGGGTGGACACACTGGCGAAGGCTCCAAGACTGTCCTCCCATCCAAGGCATACGCCAAAGTCTCCTGCCGCCTTGTCGCCAACCAAGACCATCACGAGATTTCCGAGGCTTTTGCCAAATACATTCCAACACTTGCTCCAAAGGGTGTCCGTGTGAAAGTGACACCTATGCACGGTGGTCAAGGTTATGTCTGCCCTATTGACTGGGCTCCTTACCGTGCTGCCGAACAAGGTTTTACTGAAGGTTTCGGCAAGAAACCACTTGCCGCACGTCGTGGTGGCTCCATTCCTATCATCTCAACCTTTGAGCAGGTTCTTGGTGTCAAGACAGTCCTCATGGGTTTTGGACTTGAGAGCAACGCCATTCACTCGCCAAATGAGAATATGGACCTTGAAGTCTTTGAGAATGGCATAGTCTCCGTTGTTGGTTTCTATCACCACATATAAAAAAGCAACTATAAAACAGGGGTGTGCCAACCAAACTGACACACCCCTGCTTATTCTTTCCCAATATATTTATCTCATTATGTCAGCAAGTTCACGAGCCGCTTGCCCCGTTGATTTTGCCGACATTATTGCCGACACTACGGCAATCCCCGACCCTATGTCATTCGTATGGTATGCAAGATGTTGACTCGCATTTTTATGTATAGTCTCCATCACCTTACCTGCATTTTCTTTATTTATACCCCCAATTGCAATCATTGGGTGCAGCGACAACTCTGCGGCTCGTTTCAGTCCCTCAAGACCTACGGGAGTAGCTGTATCTGTCTTCGTAGGCGTAGCGAAAACTGGCGAGATACCGACGTAATCAACCGAAAGGTCGTTGGCAGCCATAATCTGCTGAATGTTCTCGACTGACAAACCTATGATTCTCTCACGCCCCAGCATATTTCTTGCCAGGTTATATGGCAAATCCGTTTGTCCAAGATGCACACCGTCAGCCTCTACGGCAAGGCACACGTCAACACGGTCGTTAATCAGGAATGGGACGTTATATTCATCCGTAACCCTCTTCACCTCACGAGCCAACGCCACAAAATCACGGGTATTCAACATTTTCTCACGGAGTTGCACCATATTCACCCCTCCCTCGATTGCCTCCCGGACAACGTCTGCCAGTTTACGTCCGTTCAGGTTGGTGCTGTCAGTAACCAGACAAAGTGTATTCATAATTATAAAGGTGAGTTCATTTGTTATACATTTTACTTCGCTACCTTAAACGGTGAATTTAGAAAACTCACCTAAAACGAAAATATTATCAATAAAAGCCACAGCGAACGACCCTGGTCCTTGCGCCGTTTCGGCTGCTTTCCGTCCAGCGATTGACATTGCCGTCATACCTGCCGTTGCTGCCAAGAAAAGGTCAGGCACCACTGCAGCGTAAGCCGCTACAATAGCCGAGGCTGTACACCCCATAGCGGTCACGCTCTCCATCATTGGTGTGCTTATGTTTATCCGCTCCACCTTTTTCCCATCGGTTATTATGTCCGTAGCCCCAGAAATTGCCACGACGCACGACAGTTTTTCTGCAATCTTCTGTGCTGCTTCTAAAGCCGCCTCAGTCCTTGCCGTTGTGTCAACCCCCTTTGTCACCGTCTCTGCACTTCCAGGCAGGTCAAGGCAATGGCGTGATGCTATGGCGAGGATTTCAGATGCGTTTCCTTTGATTATGTCAATCCTATTGTCCGTCAGTATTCGCAGGCATGCCTTGTCACGGTACGGCGTAAAACCAGCTCCCACAGGGTCAAAGACCACAGGGCGTTGACGGCGGTTCATCACACGCACTGCCAACGGTATAGCGTCCAACTGATTGTTATCAAGCGTTCCTATATTCACCACGAGCGACGAAGCCGCCATCGCCACAGCTTGAGCCTCATCCGCCGCACGGAACATCACTGGCGAAGCCCCGATTGCCAACAGCGCATTGGCTGTCTGGTTCATCGCCACATCGTTCGTTATGTTTGCCACGAGTGGCTTCTCCCGCCTTAGCGTCGCCGTGTATTCACCTATTTCTATCATAAATAAATATGTTCTCTAAACTGGCTGCAAAGTTAATACAAAAAAACGAACAACCCAAACGGTTTGAAGATTTTTTTCCAAAAAAATTTGGAAAGGTCAGAAAATAGTCGTAACTTTGCACTCTCATTTATTACGACGATTTTTTTTAATGCAGACGTGGCTTTCCTCGTCCTGCGGAATCGCGAAAACCATTGAATTAACAACAATAATAAACACTTAGTATTATGGAAATTCCTTTTGCAGAAGCTTGGAAAATCAAGATGGTTGAAACCATTAAGAAATCCACGAGAGCAGAGCGTGAGCAGTGGCTCGAAGAGGCTCACAACAACATTTTCATGTTGAAATCCGAGCAGGTCTATATCGACCTTTGCACCGATTCCGGTACAGGCGCAATGTCTGACCGCCAGTGGAGTGCTATGATGCTTGGCGACGAAAGCTATGCTGGAGCCCGCAGCTTCTTTCACTTCAAAGACACTGTTACTGACATTACCGGCTTCCCATTCGTAATCCCTACGCACCAGGGTCGTGCAGCCGAGAACGTTTTCTTCAGCGCACTTCTTGACCATGACGGTTATGTCGTTCCTGGCAACGCCCATTTCGACACAACAAAAGGCCACATCGAATTCCGCAAATGTAAGGCCATCGACGTCACAACCCCTAAGGCTAAGGACACTCAGCTCGAAGACCCATTCAAGGGTAATGTTGACCTTGAGAAACTTGAGCAGGTACTCAAGGAGAACAAAGGCAACGTGCCTGTTATGATCCTCACCGTTACCAACAACACCGTCGGTGGTCAGCCTGTTTCAATGGAGAACATCAAGGCCACTTGCGCCCTCTGCCACAAATACGGCGTGCCTGTAAACGTTGACTCCGCTCGTTTCATCGAAAACGCTTATTTCATCAAGACCCGCGAGAAAGGTTACGAGAACAAAACCATCGCCGAGATTTGCAAGGAAATGTACGCAGACGCCGACTCAATGACAATGTCCGCCAAGAAAGACGGTCTCGTCAACATGGGCGGTTTCTTCGCTACTAAGAAGGAAGAATGGTACGAGGCTTGCAAACGCTTCTGTATCCCATTTGAGGGCTTCTTGACTTATGGTGGTATGAACGGCCGTGACATGGACGCTCTCGCCGTTGGCCTCCGCGAGAACCTTGAGTTCGACATGATTGAGACTCGTATCAAACAAGTTCAATACCTTGCCGCAAAACTTGACGAGTACGGCATCCCTTACCAACGCCCTGCTGGTGGCCACGCCATCTTCGTTGATGCCGACAAGATCCTCACCAACGTCCCTAAGGAAGAGTTCCCTGCACAGACCCTCACTTGCGAGCTTTACCTCGAAAGTGGTGTCCGCGCCTGCGAGATTGGTTACGTCCTCGCTGACCGTGACCCTGTTACACGCCAGAACCGCTTTGGTGGTCTTGACTTCGTTCGCCTCTGCATCCCTCGTCGCGTTTATACCAACAACCACATGGACGTAATCGCAGCTTCATTGAAGAATGTTTACGACCGCCGCGACTCTGTTAAGCGTGGTCTTGAAATCACTTGGGAAGCACCGCTCATGCGTCACTTCACTTGCCAATTCAAGCGTCTGAAATAATCCCCTATAATTCCATTCAAACGCCATTGCACACCTTGCAATGGCGTTTTTTTATTCAACATCATCTATAGACCCTATCCAAAACATTCCTTCTGATGAACTCCGTATAAACAAAATAATCCGACAAATGCCTATTGTCTTTTGCCCATGGACTCTTGAACGGCATCAACGCTGGCGAATGCTCACCTTGCAAAACGAGGACGTTATATTTGGCATCACGTCGCACTGTCAATGTGTCGTCCCGAAAAACGAATTTTCCTGTTGTCGTGTCGTTCGTCCATGTGACTGGGTTTATACAAACCACCGCATTATTGTGTACCAATGGCCAAATGCCTTTGCGTGTCGCCACCGAGTTGAACGAAACTGTGACTCCTTTGTCTTTAGCCCCCTGCGCCGGTTTTATATGCTCGCACTGCAAATCCTTATCTGACAACCCATAACCGATCATATATGCACACACCATCTTTGAATACTCCTCGTCGGTCATTCTCTCCAAAATTCCACGAACTACCATCGCCCCTTGGCTCATTCCCGCCAAAACGAACGGACGCCCGTTGTTTACTTTTTCCATATAGTTACGGAAAATATCATACGTCTCCTCCTCTACGACGTTTTTTATCGAATCAAACTGCCCTTTCTCCAACTCTATAGCACCCATCGTGAATTGATGGTACAAAGGGGAAAACATATTCACTGAGTCAGGGAACAACATCTTCAATGCAAACTCCGCATCCCTTCTCAACAGTGGTTTCTGTTCCTCTGTCAACGTAATGGTGTACAACTCCTTGCCTTTGTCGTCCAACTCTTTGCCGACGACTGTCCCAGAGAACCAAAGCACGTCCGCATACAGTCCATCAACTTCCGTTGGCGCAACCGACCACTCAATTTCACCCTGCCCCGCACTACCCTGCGTTGCGCACAACGTCAGCAGCACGATTGCCATTATACTTATCAATAACCTCTCCATAACTTTTGACAAAAGGGCTACCCTACTAAGGATAGCCCGTTATAATATTAATGTGTGGTACGACAAAATCACATCATCTTGTTCATCTCCTCACCCATAATCTTGATACCCTTTTCGATGGTCTCAGGATTAGTGTTCGAGAACGACAGACGTACATGTTGGTTGTTTTCGTAGTTTGCGCTGAAGGCGATACCTTTCACGAAAACAACGCCCTTCTGCGAGCAGATGTCGAACAATTTGTCAATGTCGATAGCGTCTGGCAACTTAGCCCACAAGAAGAAACCGCCACGTGGAGTAACGAAAGTCGTCCCCTTAGGGCAATATTTATTGATGCACTCAACCATTGCGTCACGGCGTTTCTTATACTCAGCACGGAGCATGGCGATGTAGCGGTCCATACGTCCCGACTTCCAGAACTCGTATGCCAACATCTGCGAGAGGCAAGGCGTGCAAGCGTCCATCGACTGTTTTGCGATTTCAGCGTACTCATACATTTCGTTAGGGATAATCATCCAACCAATACGCATACCAGGGCTGAAGATTTTCGAGAACGAAGAGCAGTAGATAATCTGGTTCTCGTTCTTTGCGTAAGTCTTCATTGGCTGGATATCGTTCTTAACCTCCTCGTCATAATAGAGTTGACCGTATGCGTCATCCTCAAGGATGATTACGTCTGGGTGTTTAGCCATAACTTCAAGGAACTGCTCACGACGTTTGCGCGACATTGCGAGGCCTGCTGGGTTGTGGAATGTTGGGGTCGTGTAGATGAACTTAGGGTTCTTCTCCAATGCCTTCTCAAGTTCGGAGATTATGATACCCTCGTCATCCAACTTAACGCCTACGATATTTGCGCCGTAAGAGCAGAATGCACCTGCCGAGCCACAGAAAACAGGATCCTCGGTCAACATTGTGTCGCCTTTGTCCAAGAACAATTTCGATACGATGTTCATAACCTGGGTCGAACCTGTGGTTACGATGATACGGTTCTTAGTCATGTCGAAACCGCGTTCCTGCATACGCTCTGCAAGGAATTTCGTAAAGACAGGGAGACCGTCCGTTGCTCCATACTGGAGTGCGGTATCCATCTCTTTGCGAGGCATCTCGGCAATCATCTCCTTGAGGTCGTCAACAGGGAAGAGTTCCTCGCCTGGCATACCTCCGGCAAACGATATGACGTTAGGATTCGCTACCGCTTTCATCATCGAGCGGATTGGTGATGGGCGGAAACAGCCCACATTCTTTGAATAATTCATAATGACTATATTTTAGTAGTTATATAAAATCTGCTATTAGAAAAACCAGTTACCGTCACTTATACAAGAACCTCTTTATCGAGTTCTTAGGAGTCTTCTCGAACTCCTTCTCCATCAACTCTATCTTTGCCACTTGCGAGTATTTTGGTAAAGACTCGTTCAAAGCCGCAAGGTTTTCACCCATTACCATCCGCAACTCGTCCCTTGAAATCCCTTTATTGTCAGGATACACAAGTGCTATAATCTTCTTGTCACGGGCAATAACTATGGTCTCTTGCACCCTTGGCATCGTCAGCAGTTTTGCCTCAATCTCCTCTGGGTAGATGTTTTGACCGCTCGAACCTAAAATCATATTCTTGCAACGTCCCTTCAACGTCAAGTTTCCATAGCGGTCCATAACACCCATGTCCCCAGTATGAAACCAACCGTTTTTGCCAAACGCCTTGCTTGTGGCGTCATCGTTAGCAAAGTAACCCACAAAGACATTGTCGCCACGCACGAGGATTTCGCCAGGCTTCCTTTCGGGGTCTTCGGAGTTTATCTTGATTTCTATGCCGTCAACGGCACGCCCAACCGAACCTGCTTTCAAGGTTTCAGGGCTTGCGTAGCAAATCAACGGTGCGCATTCGGTCATTCCATAACCGCAGGTGAAACTGAAATGTAGTTTCTTGAGGCAACCCTCAACTTCAGTGTTCAACGGTGCGCCACCGATAATCATAACCCTCAAACGCCCGCCAAAAGCCGCCATGAGTTTCCCGAGAACCTTGCGGCGGATAATGCAGCGGAACGAAGGCATGAGCCACAGCATTTTCATCGACGGCTTGTTCATCACAGGCAACACACGACTGTTAATAATCTTCTCAATCAACAGTGGCACGGTCAGGATCATATAAGGTCGCACCTCGTGGAACGCTTTCATTATCAACGTTGGCGTTGGCGCTTTCTTCAGATAGACAACATGTGTGCCGCCAGCAATCTGATAAAGGAAATCGAACATAATACCGAAGATGTGAGCCAAAGGCAACATACCAAGAACCTGGTCGCCAGGGCCGTTCGGCTGTCCTTTCAGACCATAAATAACGTTCGACGACAATGCCCGTGACGTAATCATAACCCCCTTTGGTTTGTCTGTCGTACCTGAAGTGTAGTTTATCAACGCAATGTCGTCCAAACCCAAACCACTATGCCAATCAATGTCTTTGCCTCCTTGCCACTCTTGCGAAGGCGTTGGCGTGACGTCAGTCCCGCGAACAACCTCCCACCGTTCCATATTTACGACAATTGTGCTGCCGAAATCCGTTCCTGCCGTCTTCCTGTTCACGCTCTCGCCCACGAAAAGGAATTTCGCCTCGGAATGACGAACCAAATAGTTGATGTTATCCTCTGTGAAATCTGGCAGGATGCTGACCACGACGCAACCGCTCGTCACAATGCTAAGGTACGAAATTCCCCAATTGGCGCAACTTTTGCCACAGATTGCCACCTTGTCGCCCCGATTGATTCCCATACGGCTCATCCACTCTTTTATCCTCTCAACCTCAATCGCCAACTCTCCATAGGTGTAACGGGTATTCTCTTGGTAGTCACTCAACGCTGGATGCTCCCAATTTTTCCTTACAGACCTCTCAATTATTTCTAAGTAATGTTCCAAGTTGTAATAATTTTTACCTTATTTGCCCTTCAAAGTAACCGTCAGATTGAACACTGGCTTACCTTCCGTCGTATCGTAATCCGTGTTAAAGTATCCCACCTTGAGGAACTGGAATTTGTCGCCAGCCTTCGCCTTTCCAAGGCACGCCTCGACTTTCGCACCGTTTATGACAGTCTCGGACTGAGGGTTCAAAATCTCGCGGAAATCGCCCTCGTAAGCCGAAGGGTTCTCCTCGGTGAACAGTCTGTCGTACATTCTAACCTCAGCGTCAACAGCGCTTCCACACTCAACCCAGTTAATCGTACTCTTCACCTTACGGTTTCCACCTTCAGTGCCAGATTTACTGTTATGGTCGTATGTTGCATGAACGACGCCGTTTTCGTCAATACCAATGGCTTGGATTATGTAAGCACCCTTCAGTCGCACCTCACGTCCGCCAGGCGACAACCTGTAGAAATCCTTGTCAGCCTCCTTGCGGAAGTCGCCACGTTCAATCCAAACCTCACGACCGAACCTAACCTCACGGCTACCGCTCTCAGGTGTGTCTGGGTTGTTCTCTATCGTAACCATTTCGCCATTGCCCTCGTAATTGTCGATGACAAGTTTTATAGGGTCCATAATCGCACATACGCGTGCAGCCTTTGGTTTCAGGTCTTCGCGAACCGCCGACTCAAGCAACGAAACATCGTTCAACGCCTCGTATTTGGTATAACCGATTTTATCGATGAAATTGCGGATGCTCTCTGGGGTGTAACCTCTTCGTCTGAGACCACAAATCGTAGGCATTCGTGGATCGTCCCAACCACGAACCAACCCCTCTTTAACCAACGCCAACATCTTCCTCTTACTCATCACGGTATAAGTGATGTTCAAACGGTTGAATTCCCTTTGTTTTGGACGGTAGTCCGCACCTGCGAATTGGTCAAGGAAATAGTCGTACAAAGGACGATGAACCTCAAACTCAAGCGTACACAAGGAGTGTGTCACGCCTTCAAAGTAGTCGCTTTGCCCATGGGCGAAGTCGTACATCGGATAGACTTTCCACTTCGTCCCAGTCTTGTGGTGTGGGTGAGTTGTGATTATGCGGTACATTATAGGGTCGCGGAAGTGCATATTCGAGTGTGCCATGTCAATCTTGGCACGAAGCACCATGCTGCCGTCCTCAAACTCGCCTTTGTTCATACGTTCAAAGAGGTCAAGGTTTTCTTCGACAGGTCTGTCGCGGAATGGGCTATTTGTGCCAGGGATTGTAGGCGTGCCTTTCTGCTGAGCTATTGTTTCAGCGCTCTGCTCGTCAACGTAAGCCTTACCCTCGCGAATAAAACGTTTGGCAAGCTCGAAAAGTTTCTCGAAGTAATCGGAGGCATAATAAATGTTGTTCCACTGGAAACCCAACCATTTTATATCCTCTTGTATGGAGTCAACGTACTCAACATCCTCCTTAACTGGGTTGGTGTCGTCAAAGCGAAGATTGCAAGTACCACCGTATTTTTTCGCTATTCCGAAGTCCATGCAAATCGCTTTTGCATGTCCGATGTGCAAATATCCGTTGGGTTCTGGGGGAAAACGCGTCTGTATCCTGCCGTTATTCGCACCTTCTTCAAGGTCTTTCTTAATAATCTGCTCGATAAAATTAATTGTCACATTTGCCATAATATCAGTGTGTTATTGTATATATTTTGTCGTTTGTAGAATAATCGACGACGAAAGCAAGGGTTCCAGCTGGTTTCAATTTGCAAAGATACGAATATTATTTCAAATCAGCAAGTTATTTCTTGAAAAAATATCCACTGAAATTTTTTTTGAAAAAAAACGGCAAAACCCTTGGTCAGTCCAAAAAAATGTCGTACCTTTGCAGTCGCAAATGAGGGGGTATCCTTCGGTACTTTGAAATAATGTTTTTTTTGCGGAAATAGCTCAGTTGGTAGAGCACAACCTTGCCAAGGTTGGGGTCGCGGGTTCGAGTCCCGTTTTCCGCTCACTTGTCTAAACAGGGCCCAAATGGCGGAATTGGTAGACGCGCTAGTTTCAGGGACTAGTAACAGCAATGTTGTGCAGGTTCGAGTCCTGTTTTGGGCACAAGTAAAGTATCTATGCGCAGGTGGTGAAATTGGTATACACGCTACTTTGAGGGGGTAGTGGTCGCAAGACCGTGTGAGTTCGAGTCTCATTCTGCGCACCAATTTTTCACGAAAAAGGTCGCTTCGTTTGGAGCGACCTTTTTTATTTCACTTAAGTTTCACAAGTTGTTGAAAGTTCCGAATTTAAGGGGAGACAATTCAATTTATACTAAGATAGCGAGAAGCCTGATTATCAGATATGAAATTTAATCCTGTTTTATTTTGCCATTTGAAAACTTTTTGCTAACTTTGCGGCCGAAAAATATTCGAGGATTATATCATTAAAGTTCTGTGTCCATGTTAATGAGTATGGTCATCACTTCATGTTAAGTGTGGTTATATTAATTATGTTTTTTAGGTTACAGGCAGATGGTTCATGGTTGGACGCTTTTGAATTTATAGGACTCACCTTAAGATAATGGCAGTAACTGACGATAGAAAATATGGCTCTATAACGAATTGAGTGGATTTATTGCTTGGAGTTTGCATTCAAAGTTACTCACACGAAACGTTATAGAGCCATATACAAAAGCAAATTTTCGTTGACACATTCCTTGATTACCACGATGAGAAAGGTAAAGGATTCACACATATCTGAGGCTTCAAGATGCTTGCCGACAGCGACCCTACCGCCAACGAGCGTTTGTGTCGTTCATTGGTAAAAGCCATAAAAGAGAATTTCAAGGAATACAAGCCAGGGTTTGAAGTGGGGTTGATTTTCGATAGATACTCATAGCGAAAAAACAATATTTGTTGGTAAAGAATAGATAACGAAAAAATGATTCAATTCACCTGCGACTATACAAGGACGGCAGTTCCAGAGGTCTTAGAGGCATTGGCGAAAGCAAAAAACCAATACACAGGTTACGGCGAGGACGAGATTACGGCAGAGGCGGCAAGGATGATTCGCCATCTGACTGGCGACGAGAATGTGGCAGTGCATTTCCTTTTGGGAGGGACACAGACAAACTCGACGGTGATTGCTGCGGCACTCCGCACGCACCAGTCAGTTGTTGCGGCAACTACTGGGCATATAAACGTGCATGAAACTGGAGCAATCGAGGCTTCGGGCCACAAAGTGACCGTAATTCAAACGGAAGACGGCAAACTGAGTGCCGAGGCTGTAGATGAATGTCTGACCACGCACGAAAAAGACCCTAACGTGGAGCATATCGTTCAACCAGCGATGGTATATATCTCTAACCCTACTGAACTCGGAACACTGTATAGCCTAAAGGAGTTGACGGCTCTTGCGGAGGTTTGCAGAAAGCATGAGGTTCTGCTCTATATGGATGGGGCAAGGTTGGGTTACGGACTGGCGGCAGATGAGAACGACCTTACGCTAAAAGAGATAACGAAACTGACGGACGCTTATTACTTGGGCGGAACGAAATGCGGGACACTGTTCGGCGAGGCGTTGGTAATCAAAAACCCAATGCTGAAGAAAGATTTCCGCTACATTATGAAGCAACGAGGGGCATTGTTGGCAAAAGGATTTCTATTAGGGTTGCAGTTCAGGACTATGTTCGATGGGGAGTCGTTAGAGGATACATTATATTATAAATACGCACGTCACGCCATCTGTGAGGCACAAAAAATACGAGCGACGTTAAAAGCATGCAACGTACCCCTATTGTTGGATTCGCCTACAAACCAACTATTCCCTCAGTTCACGGAAAAGACGCTCAGCCGTCTAAAGCGAGATTTCGTATTTGACATCTGGTCGCCTACGCTTGTCAGGATTGCCACGGATTGGTCAACACACCCAGAAGAGACCGAAAAACTAATATCGACTATTAGAGGTGAGTTCTGTAATTCACCGTTTTAGTCATAGTTAAGTGACGATAAAAAAATAACTTGAGACAAATTTGTTATTTTTGTGTCAGTTCATTTTTTCATCATCACTAAATAATAAATTGGTACGATTTGAAACGCTTATATTGTTGGGAGACGGAATAAGCTCCGTCTTTACAAGATGTTGCATCTTGAAATAAAAATAAGATTGTACCAAGATATTATTTCACTATAACTTAGAAACAAATAATATATAACAAAATAGACATGACACTATTCGACCAAATCAGCGAGGATATCAAAAAAGCTATGCTCGCACGCAACCATGCGGAACTTGAGGCTCTGCGTGGAATCAAGAAAGAGTTCCTTGAGGCAAAGACCTCGAAAGAGGCAAATGGGGAACTGACTGATGCTATGGGCATCAAGATAATACAAAAGATGAAGAAACAAGGCGAAGATGCCATCGCCATGTTCGCTCAACAGAGTCGTCAGGATCTTATAGACGAATACAACGGACAGATTGCTGTCTATAAGCGTTACTTGCCAGAGATGATGTCGGAGGCAGACATTGAGAAAGCCGTACGCACAAAAGCCGAGGAACTTGGTGTAAAAGACATGACTGGTATGGGGAAATTGATGGGGACAATGTCTAAGGAACTAGCAGGTAAAGCGGAAGGACGTGTAATCAGCAACATTGTCAAGAAGATATTGTCGGAATAATAACAACAGGGGGAAAAAAGGCTGACTTCAAACAGAAGTCAGCCTTTTGTTTTTTAGTTATTCTATGACGCTTCGCTTTTCTATGGGTTCTAGAGATACTAGAAAAACGGTATAATATGTCCGTTTTTAATTGAGTTAATTGGCTAAAGAGTATTAAGTCATAATGAAATAATAACTTGGTACAATCTTATTTTTATATCATAATGCAACCCCTGTAAAGACGGAGCCTGCTCCGTCTCCAAACAATATATGCTTTTCAAATCGTACCAATTTATTATTTAACCCTGACATAATAACAATACTCCGGTAAAAACCAGTTTTTAAGTTAACATGTATCTAATTGGAACT
>JAKSNS010000033.1 GCA_024399545.1 Paludibacteraceae bacterium | reverse complement strand
ATTCGGGGGGAATTGTAATTTTGGAGGAAAAAGATTCGGGGGGAATTGTAATTTTGGAGGAAAAAGATTCGGGGGGAATTGTAATTTTCATAGAAAAAGATTTGGGGGAATCGGAAAAAAGTTGTACCTTTGCACCCAAAATCAGACAATTATGGCAGACATAGTATTCAAGAGAAAAATCTACGGGCAAATGCTCGAATGGAAGAGGGTCAACCAGGGCAGTTCCGCACTAATGATTGAGGGGGCAAGACGTATAGGCAAATCGACTGTGGTAGAAGAATTTGCGAGAAACGAATACGACTCTTTCATACTCATAGACTTCAACAACGCCTCACCTGCGACATACGCGCTTTTTGACGACCTCACCAACCTTGACATGCTGTTCCTGGAATTGCAGACCACGTACAAAACCGTACTCAAAAAACGCAAATCCGCAATTATTTTCGACGAAGTGCAGAAATGTCCGAAAGCCAGACAGGCGATAAAGTACCTCGTAAAAGACGGAAGATATGACTATATAGAGACAGGCTCACTGATTTCAATCAAAAAAAACACAGAATCCATCACCATTCCGAGCGAAGAAGACAGACTGGAAATGTACCCGATGGACTACGAGGAATTCATGTGGGCGATAGGCGATGAGGTGACGACTACATTGCTGAGACAATACTGGGATGCGAAAAGGGAACTGGGCGCAGTACACAGAAAGGTGATACGCGACTTGAGGCTATACATGCTTGTGGGAGGTATGCCACAGGCGGTAAAAGCCTATATTGAGCACAACAACTTTCAGATGGTGGATGAAGTGAAGCGTAAAATCCTGCGGCTTTACCAAGACGATTTCCGCAAGATTGACGCATCAGGGAAAGTGGGGAGAATGTTTATGTCAATACCTGAGCAACTCACACGAAACGTATCACGCTATGTTCCATACGCAGTCATAGGGCAAAACAAGCCG
This sequence comes from Paludibacteraceae bacterium, assembly GCA_024399545.1. Taxonomy (GTDB): domain Bacteria; phylum Bacteroidota; class Bacteroidia; order Bacteroidales; family Paludibacteraceae; genus Aphodosoma. Next base: position 23,981 of record JAKSNS010000033.1, on the reverse strand, counting down.
AGGGACGACGACAGGATGGTGGAATTGCTTCAGGCTTTGGACGAGAGCAAGACAGTCAACTTCGTGTATCAATGCAATGACCCGAATGTGGGTATGAGCCTGACACGCAACGACAACAGCTACAAACTGTTCCTGGCAGACACAGGACTGTTCGTGACGTTGGCATTCTGGGACAAGAAATTCACAGACAACATAATATACAACAAGCTGCTGAACGACAAGCTCGAGGCAAATATGGGGTATGTGTATGAAAACCTTGTGTCACAAATGCTGATTGCGGCAGGCAACAAACTGTTTTACCATACATGGAAAAGAGACGAGAAGCACAACTACGAGATTGACTTCATCATCTCGCACGGCTCGAAAATAAGTCCCATAGAGGTGAAATCATCAGGCTACAACAGGCACGTCTCGTTGGACAACTTCTGCACAAGGTATCACAAAAGAATAGAAAAGCGGTATCTGCTATACACCAAAGACCTCAGACAAGACGGAGAAACACTCTTAGTGCCGATGTATATGATACCGTTTTTGTAATTATGCAGGTTGCCAATAGCAACGTTTCGGAGAGACGATAGCACCCTCGTCCTTGAGGAGTTTCATTGCCTTGTCAACCTCCTTGCGGTCAAGACCGGTGATTTCGGCGATTTTGCCGGCATTCAGAGGTTCGCCTGCATTGCGCATTGCTTCGAGTACTTTTTCTTTTGTTTCCATTATAGATTATTCTGTTTTAGTTTTTCTACGTATTCATCGATAAGGCGCATCTTGGCAGGGATGTCTATACGCTGAGGACATTGACCCGAGCATTGGTTGCAACCTATGCAATGGTCTGCCTGACGTATCCCCGGCAAGGCACGGTCGTAACCTATAAGGAAAGCACGACGTGATTTGTTGTACTCAGGGTCAGCGGCAGATGACGTTACGTTTCCCGAATTAACCATCTTATTGTAGAAGGAGAAAACACCAGGAATGTCAATACCGTAAGGACATGGCATACAATAACGGCATGAGGTGCAAGGCACTAACGGATAGTTGAGATAGATGCCAGCCACATGTTCGAGAAGCGCAAGTTCCTCTTCCGTACAAGGCTCAAGTGGCGAATATGTGCGGATGTTGTCCTGTAGGTGTTCCATATAAGTCATACCACTGAGGACAGTAAGAATGCGAGGGAAAGAGCCTGCGAAACGGAATGCCCACGAAGCTATAGACGACTGAGGACGAAGGGTCTTCAACTCTTTGGTCAGGTGCTCGTTGAGCGAGGCAAGCTGACCACCAAGCAAAGGTTCCATAATCACGACAGGAATGTCCATTTCATCAAGAAGAGCGTAGAGCTTCTCGGCATTGGCGTTACGTCCGTCACCATCCTCGGCGTGTCGCCAATCTATATAATTCATCTGAATCTGCACGAAATCCCATTGCACCACCTCATGGAGCGAGAGAAGATACTCGAAAAGCTCCATATCGCCGTGATAGGAGAACCCGAGATTACGTATTTTGCCTTTGCGACGCTCATTCATAAGGAACTCAAGCATACCATTATCCACAAAACGCTTGTTAAAACGTTCGAGGGCAGTGTTCACATCGTCAGGTTGTCCAACGGAATGAAGCAGAAGATAGTCTATATAGTCAGTCTTGAGGTAGCGGAATGAGTTCTCGTAAATCTGCATCGAACCTTTGCGAGACCAAGTGGAAGGGTCGAAGTTCGACAGTTTCGTGGCTATAAAATATTTGCCACGGTCGTGACGCGAGAGTGCCTCGCCCATGGCAGATTCCGAGAATCCCTTGCAATAGACAGGAGCGGTGTCGAAATAGTTAACGCCATGCGCAATGGCATAATCCACAAGGTCGTTAACCTTCTTCTGAGATATTTTGTCGTCAGTTCCACGGGCAGAGCCGCCGTAGATAGTAGGGAGTCGCATTGCGCCAAAACCGAGGAGCGACACTTTGTCACCGGTCGTAGGGTTTGTGCGGTATGTCATCTTATCGGTAGGCACTTCGCCGAGAGCCACCTCCGCAATGTCTGTTGGTTTTTCCTCGCGTTTGCAGCCTGTGGCGACAGCAGCGGTTGCTATAGATGCAGCGGTGAGTGTTTTGAGAAAATTTCGTCTATCCATAATGCGAATGAGAAATTAGATGATACGGTGGTCTTTGTGTCCCTCGACGTAGATTGCGCTGAAAGGACGTGCAGGGCAGAGATGCTCGCAAGCACCACAGCCAATGCAGCGTTCGGTGTCGATGGCAGGTATTTCGTGGTCACCCTGAGGCACCATCGTTATGGCACCGACAGGACAATGGCAGGCGCAGTTGCCGCAAGAGACATGGTCGGTGTTAACGACGCAATTGTCTGCAATCCAGACGGCATGGCCAATTTGGGTAGAGGATTTCTCGATACGCACTATTGGACGTATGGCACCTGTAGGGCAAACCTCAGAGCAGCGTGTACACTCAGGACGACAATGTCCAAGTTCATAAGACATCTCAGGCTGCATAAAGGTGTTCAACTCCATTGAAGGACGGAGAACATGGTTCGGACAGTTAGAGACGCAAAGCTGGCAACCGGTGCAATGCTGTGCGAAATGGTCAACGGAAAGTGCACCTGCTGGGACAAGCCTCACGGCACGTTTAGGGGCTTTTTTGTCCTCGATTACTGTAAGTCCGCCGTCAACGGTCTTCGCCACCGCGTCAACAGCAGAAAGAGAGCCAAGGGCGACAGCCCCGGTTATGAAATTACGGCGGGAAGGGTCGGTGAAACCGGCATTTTTTTTATTTTCCTGTTTTCCGAACTTGCGGAGACCGAAAGAGATAGCCCCCTGACGGCAGTTGTTGACACAATCAAAACATACCACGCAGTTTGCCATATCGACCTTGTGTTCCTTAGGATTAATACATGATGCCTTGCAACGGTGTGAGCAAACCTTACATCCATTACACTTGGACAAATCGAACACAGGGCGAAGGAGAGAAAAACGGGAAACAAGGGAAAGCGCAGAACCGACAGGGCATACATTTGAGCACCACCAACGACCGGCGAAAAAAGAGATAAGGGCGAAAAGCAGAAATGTGCCACCAGAGATATACATCATCAGACGTGGCGCAAGCGTGTTGTCAACATGGTAGAATGCGATGGAATCGTGCGAAACAGCATAATCGGCGGCAAGGTTGTTTATATAGCGGTAGAGAGGCGCAAGGAAATTGTTGGAAATCCTGCCATAGATGCTGTAAGGGTCAATCAATGCCGCGTATGAGGAGAGTCCGACGACGAAAAGGACGATGAAAACGGCGAGAACTATGAAACGCAGCCAACGGTTTTCGGAAGAATAGTGGAAATGGTTGCGGCTACGCTTCATTCCGAGCCAGTTGAAGAAATCCTGCACAATACCCATAGGGCATACAAGCGAGCAGTAGAGACGGCCGAAAACTAAAGTTGCCAAGAAAAGGAAGAGGAGAATGAACGGTGCGGGGTGTGTGAGGGCGGCAGGGAGGAGTTGGATTTTGGCAAGCCAGCCGAACCACGGTTGTAACGTACCGGTGAAATCGAGGAAAAGCAGCGTCAGACAGATAATTGAAAAGACCTGTAGGACGACACGTAGGTGTTTAAACATAACAATAAAGGAATTATGATTGTGGGTGCAAAGGTAAGGCTTTTTTTTGAGGCAAGCAAATTTTTCGGTGATTTTTTTTGCACATTCAGATTTTTTGTTTACCTTTGCACCATAAAACACATTAGTAACTTAATCAGACGAAACATTATGGACGAAAGACTGCAACCTATTATCAGTAAGGCAACTGACGACATGGAGGCTACGATTATGTACCTTGACGACACGCTGGCACACATACGTGCAGGCAAAGCCTCAGCGAGAATTATCGACCCTGTAAGGGTGGATTATTATGGTACGATGTCGCCAATAACAAGTGTGGCAAACGTGACGGTGCCTGACGCAAAGACCATCCAGATTCAGCCATGGGAGAAAAACATGCTCAAACCTATAGAGCGTGCTTTGCAGAACTCGGAGATTGGCATCACGCCTGTTAACAACGGCGAGGTGATACGCCTGTGCTTCCCTCCAGTGACTGAGGAGCGTCGTCGTGAACTGGTGAAAAAAGCCAACAAAGAGGGCGAGGATGCCAAAGTGTCAATCCGCAACGCTCGCCGTGACGCCATCGACAAGATGAAGAAAGAGGTGAAGAACGGTCTTCCTGAGGACGTTGAGAAGGACGGCGAGGCAGAGGCCCAGAAAATCCACGACAACTACATCAAGAAGATTGACGCACTGCTTGCCGCCAAGGAGAAAGAGATAATGACCATCTGATGAAAGGGCTTATCGTCAGGACGGGGAGCGTGGATTTCGGGATAAAAAGCGAAGGCACGCTCTATTCGGGCGTTATAAAAGGCAACTTCAGGATTAAGGGCATCAAGAGCACCAACCCGCTTACGGTTGGTGACTGGGTGGAGTTTGACCCTGCTACAGGATACATCACTAAGCTGTATGACCGTAGAAACTACATAGTCCGCCGCCCGACAAACCTGAGCAAGCAACTGCACATTATAGGTGCCAACATAGACTTGGCACTGTTGGTGATAACCATCCGTGAACCCGAGACAGACCTCGGGTTCATAGATAGGTTTTTGGCCACAGCCGAGGCTTACGGCATCCCCGTGGTGCTGTGCTTCAACAAGGTGGATTTGTTGTCGGAGGAGGATATGGAGTTGTTGGAGGGGATGGAGTATCTGTACGAAAGCATTGGATATGAGACGATAAGGTTGGCGGCAGGGGTTGAGAGTTTCGATATGAATGCGCTGGCGAAGATTCTGGAGGGGAAGATAACATTGATTTCAGGAAATTCAGGGGTTGGCAAAAGCACGATAATCAACAGGTTAGTGCCGGAGGCAGGGACAAAGACGGGTGATGTCTCGACGGCACACCACAAAGGGATGCACACCACCACATTCAGCAAGATGTATGAGTTCCGCGAGGGGTATATCATCGACACACCGGGAATCAAGGGTTTCGGTGTCGTGGATATGAAGGAGAGCGAGATAAGTCATTATTTCCCTGAGATTTTCAAGACGGCGGAGGAATGTAGGTTTTCGGATTGCACACATACGAACGAGCCAGGCTGCGCTGTGAGACGGGCAGTTGAGGAACATAGGATTGCCTTGTCGAGGTATCAGAACTATGTTGCCATCAGGGATGATTTGGGGGATGGGAAATACCGATAAGATGACGAATCTTTTCTTATAGAGAATAACTTTAGCGTGATTAGGTTGATTATAAGCGGAATGCGCATTTGATATATAAACGGAAACAATATTACAATATTTATTTTTACGGCAAAAAACAATATTACAATATTTATTTTTGCCGAAATAATAAATATTCCAATATTTATTTGTAACTTTGCAGCCGGAATAACAATAGGGTTTTATTATGGAAAACAGTTCATACAACAGCTTGTACCAGAGTTACTACAGGAGCATTGAACGGGTATCGACAACTTTCCACAGATACCTTTTTGACAAAATAGACTGGAGTTCCCACATCATTGGAATACGCGGCGAGAGGGGTGTAGGTAAAACGACGCTTATCTTGCAACATATAAAAGAGACGTTCGAAGACTTGGACAAGGCACTTTACGTTTCGCTTGACAATATGTGGTTTGCCGGCAATACGCTTTCGGATCTTGTGGAATATTTCTGGACGCACGGAGGAAGTCATCTGTTTCTTGACGAGGTGCATAGATACCCCAAGTGGCAAGGCGTGTTGAAAAACATAGCCGACGAATATCCGGAATTGCACGTTGTTTACACAAGTTCCTCTATCCTGAAAATGGAACAAAAGAACGGAGACATGTCCCGCAGACAGATTGTATATACAATGAGGGGGTTGTCGTTCAGGGAGTATCTTGAGTTTGAGGGAATCTATAAACACGGGGCGTTGTCACTTGAGGAAATTCTCACGTCACATTCCAGATTGAGTGCGAGCATTTCCTCCAAAATCAAGCCATTGGCATGTTGGGAAGATTATCTCAGGCGTGGGTTTTACCCCTTCTACAAACATGATGCCGCAGGATATGATGACAGGCTCAAAGAGATAGTCAATACAGTGTTGATGGAGGATCTGACATCAGTAGAGGATGTGAGTTACATAACCATAATGCGACTGAAGAAGATGTTGTCCATTATAGCGGAGAGCGTTCCCCAAACACCCAATATGACAGACCTTTACCAACAGATAGGCACGACAAGGGAACAAGGGTTGAAACTTTTGGGAATATTAGACAGGGCAGGTCTTTTGATGCTGCTTTCGGCAGAGTCAAAAAGGCTCAAGCAACTGACGAAACCAGATAAGATTCTGATGGGGAACGCCAATCTCATGTATGCGTTATGCGGTGAATCTAACATTGGGGCTGTGCGTGAGACGGCATTTATGTGCAGTGTCGCTACGGGTCATGATGTGACCTATCCCCCAAAGGGCGATTTCCTTTTGGATGGCAAATACCTGTTTGAAGTCGGAGGAAGGAAGAAATCTTTCGAGCAGATAAAAGATGTTGAGAATAGTTTTCTTGCCGTCGATGACACGGAAATTGGTCATGGCAACAGGATTCCGCTATGGATGTTCGGGTTTTTATATTAAGGAGAGTTCCCAGAAGCATAAGAGAGGGAGGATGAGTTTAATATGCAATAGTCTATGAGTTTCAAACAGATAGGTTGGAAAAGGCTGATTATTGTCGTGAGTGCGCTGACGATAATCGTGACCTCGTTGCTTTTCACGAACAACGTGGCTGAGAACATTGCCGAGGCTGAGAAGCAGAAGATGCAGATTTGGGCTGAGGCTACAGAGCAGTTGCTTGGCGAGGGGTACAGCGACCTGGCGTTTTTCATAATCGAGCAGAACAACAGCATACCCGTTATTGTGGTTGACAAAGAGGGGAATGTGATAACCTACAGGAACATAGAGCCGCCGAAAGTTGATAGGGAGAAGTTTTTCGAGAAAGAGGTGCAGAGAATCAGCAAGTTGCATGAACCAATCGTGATTGAGATTGGTCAGGAGGAAGTTCAATACCTTTATTACGACAACTCGTTGATATTGAAGTATCTGAAATACTACCCCATATTGCAGGGAGTGCTGATAATCATGTTCCTGACGCTGCTGATATGGGCATTCAGGGTTGAGAAGAAGAGGGAGGAGGAGAAAGTGTGGGTTGGTCTGTCGAAAGAGACGGCACACCAGTTGGGGACACCGATTTCGTCATTAGCTGCATGGCAGGAGATACTGAAGGCTACTGTGCCTTCGCAGACGGTCGAGGAGATGGGCAAAGACGTTGACAGGCTGAAGACGATAGCCGAGAGGTTCTCGAAAGTGGGGAGCGCGCCGAAACTTGAGATGCGGGACATAAGGGAAGTTGTCGAGGCCTCAGTGAGATATATGAAGGGGAGGACATCGCAAAGGGTTGTGTATGAGATAAATGACAATGCAGAGACGAGGGAGGTGATGATAAGCGAGCCGTTGATACAGTGGGTACTGGAGAACCTTAGCAAGAACGCCGTTGACGCAATGGAGGGAGAGGGTCGGCTGACTTTCAACATTCTGAACGAGGACGGGAAGGTGGTCGTCGAGGTGAGCGACACGGGCAAGGGGATGGAGAAAAAGATGTATAAGCGGATTTTTGAGCCTGGGTTCACCACCAAGAAGAGAGGTTGGGGGTTGGGACTGTCGTTGGCTAAGAGGATTGTCACGGAATATCATAAGGGAAGGATTTTTGTGAAGCAGTCAGAAGTGGGGAGAGGAACGACGTTCAGGATTGAGTTAAGGTGATTAAGTTGGTTTTTGAGCCAGTGGCTATTAGCCGTTGACTCGGAAGTTTTGCGCTCTCACTATGATATACCACATTGGCGATGGTTTTTCAAGCTAAAAGCCGATTATTTTTAGTTGGAGGGCAATTTTTTTGGGGGAAAGGTGATTATCTTCTGTCAGGGCTACGTTAGAGGTACGTTAGAGGGTTTGTTGTATGGGTGTGATCAGCTTTCGGTTTGCATGGTTATTACAATTGTTACAATTATTACAATTAAAAACGTGGGGGTACTTTAGAAACACATTATAAAAATAAATATATATATACTTTTCTATTTGTAATCGGTGTGGGGGTTGAGGGGCAGGATTTTAATTGTAATAATTGTAACAATTGTAATCGGATTTTTCAAAGTAACTGAAAATCAAAGCGTTGAAAAATCACCGTTTTTTTGAGGGAAAATAAGGGGAACTCATGAAGACAAGATTTTTGCAAAAAATGAGATACGAAAGAAAGTAGGGGGCAAGTTTTTTGCTGAAATTATTGAAATTATTGAAATCGCCAAAGAGCCATCGCAAGCGAAACCATTGATTATCTGTTATATACAAAATCACAACAAATCACCAACAAAAAGCCGAAGGCATAACGACCACTCAACGGCATCCCGTTTTCGCTATATTCCTCACAAAAAACCAAAAATCGCAGACTAAAAAAGAACGACGAACCATTCTAAAGTATCATACCAACGGACTTGAAATGTTAAATATTTATCATATTTTTACAAAACCAGTCACCCGTCTTTCACCCCACCTCCACAAGACAAAAGAGCAAGAAAAGAGCAAGCCCTACCGTACCATAAAAAAGGACGGAAAGCCGCAAAAGAACATCAAGCGATTTCAATAATTTCAATAATTTCAGTAAAAAACTTGGGGGTGGTTTTGCTACTGTCACAAAAAAACTTCAAGACGTTTTGTCTGTGTCAAAAAAACACTAAGGCTATAAGTTCAATGAGATGAAAAGGACTATTGTGGCAAGACTAAACTTGAATATCCAAATGAAAGATTCTTCTTGTGCACCCGTGTTTCAACTAAATTGCAAAAGAACCAACTATTTCAGGACAAGATAGAAAAGTTATTCTGAATTTTAGGGACATTTATTTGGTCTATTCAAAAAAAAGTCGTATCTTTGCAACGTAAGGCTTCGCCGATGAGGGTTCTCGTACAGAGGTGAGAAAGAGAGCGTATTTTCAGGCGTTTATTGACGCTTGTTTCAGTACGATGCCCTGTTATTAGGTTGGTTATACAGCATTTATCATATCGTCTAAAAACAACAGCATATTTTAATCAACAATAAAAAAAGAACAATATGTCAAAACTTAACATTGACCAGAAATCAATTAAGGATTTATTTAGTGACAAAAAAGCGGACTTTCTTATTCCAGACTACCAGCGTCCATACGCATGGGGCGAAAAAGAGTGCTTGACTTTATGGGATGACATTTTTGCCTTTTCCTTTCCTGACAATGACTGTAGTAAATTTGACAGTTATAATGACGAGTATTTTCTTGGACCTATTGTGACTTTTAAGAATGAAAAAGGCAAGCAGGAAATCATTGACGGTCAGCAACGACTTACTACGCTTATGTTGTTGTTAAGAGCGTTTTACACAAAATTCGCAAATATGATGGATCAGCAATCGGTCAGTACCCGCAAACTTATAGAACAATGCATCTGGAAAACAAATGAGTTTGGTGATCCAGATAAAAATGCCCTCAAAATTGATTCCGAGGTGGCTACTGATAATGACAAAGACGAATTTCTCAATATCTTAAAGACTGGACAAGCTGAAGGGAAAAAGAGTAATTATGCTGCCAACTACAGATTCTTCGAGAAAAAAATATATGAGTTTTTAAATACTTTCTCGGGATATTTTCCGTATCTGCCAACGAGGATATTAAACAACTGTATTTTGCTACCTATCGAAGCTGAATCTCAAGATACAGCACTACGTATTTTCTCAACACTTAATGACCGGGGAAAACCATTGTCCGATGCTGATATTTTTAAGGCACAGTTTTACAAATACTATAAGTCGAAAAATGATAAGGACGGATTTATAAGGAAATGGAAAGACCTTGAAGAACTTTGCGATAAAATATTCCATCCTATGTCAGGAACACCAATGGACGAGCTATTCACCCGTTATATGTATTATGAAAGGGCAAAAAAGGGTGAGAAATCCTCTACTACCGAGGCTCTTAGAAAATTCTATGAAAGAGACAAATATGATTTGCTGAAAAGAGACGAAACGCTAAACAACATTATAAATCTCGCATATTTCTGGAATGACGTTGACAATCAAAATTCCGCACGTTTTTCGAATGAGGTTCTCCGTCGTCTGTATGTCTTGAACTATGCGCCTAACGGTATGTGGACATATTTTGTATCTGTATATTATATGTCAAAAAAGAGGGTTGACGATACTTTGGATGACGATGAATTCATTCACTTTCTCAATTTGATTACTGCTTTTATATGGGGATATGCTATTGTTAACCCTGGTGTCAACGCCTTACGTACGCCAGTGTTTGCTGAAATGGTAAACGTAGTAAAGAACCAACCTGTCACTTTTTCAGATTACAAGTTCGATGAAAGCCAAGTAAAGATTGCTATTGACAATTATGTGTTCAACAACAATAGGGCAATAACCAAAGCAATGCTCACGTGGTGGGCTTTCACCTTTGACACTCAAGAGATATTACCACTGGAAACAGTAATAGAAACAGAGCATATATTTGCCCGTAATCGTCAAGAAAAAGAGAAGTCATTGACGAATGCCAACAATTTGGAATCTCTCGGTAATAAGGCAATATTGGAGAAACGTGTCAACATCAGAGCTACAGACTATAAATTTGAAGACAAAAAGAAATATTACAAGGGATTTTCATTAACAAATGGCAAAGAAAAAGAAGGGACAAAAAATACAGAACTCTTGGCATTGGCAGAAAAAGCCGCTGACTTCGTAGAGACAGATATAGAAAACCGCTATGCTACAATCGTCAATACCTTCATTAAATACCTCAAAGACAATAATCTTGTCAAATAGCAAAACTAAGTCAATGGTAGATTTTGCAATGACAGAAGAGCATTGTTTATCCCAAATAAAAGAAAAAGCCGCGACTCGTTATGAGTTGCGGCTTTTGTCTCTTGTCAAGCTTAAAGGGTTAAGCCTGAGCCTCCTTCTTCTCGTTTGAGCAAACGGCAAACGTAGGAGCAACCGCCACGTCATGTGTACGACGTTTGGCGGTGCGTGTTTTCGACTGTTTTATTATTCCTCGAAAATCCTATCTTCCATAATCGTGCCATTCTCGTCAACCAATCTCCACTGTGTGATGTTGCGGCGTTCAGAGTCTATACGCACTCCGCATTTGGTGACACGACGGCCATCGGCAGACCACTGCACAGCATAGCTCTTGTCGTCTATCTGCGCCAACGCATTTTCAACAGTGTCATCAACCTTCAGTTCAAGCACGAAAACATCCTTTGCGGTCTCTATCACAACATCCGCACGACCCAGAATGCACTTGTTCTCGCAACGCACACGGCTGTTCAGAATCGAGAAAACCATGTAGAACAGCAATTTATAGAAATCCTCACGCTTCTCCTTGTCGTTCCATTGCCCCTTGGTTATTATGTCGTATGGTATGCCGGCAATGTATGACCGTAAATGGAGCAGTGCACCGGAGAGGTCGCCATCGTATATTTTAATCGTCATATTGAGAATCATCGAGTTCTTGTCTTCCGCAGTGCTGTGCATAATCAACGGCATAATATTGTCTATCAATCCATTGCGCACTTCCTTGTTCGGAAAACGAAGGGTGTATGTGTCTGTCATGCGGTTGTAACTGTCAATGCTCAGATACCCACTCTGGAATAGCAGTGGCATAGGGGTTGTGGCTTCCTCGCATGGTACGGCAAAGTCCTTCAACATTACATTAACTCCATCGTATGACATTATTTTGGTAAGTGGATAATGCTTCAGATTTTCCATCAGCGACGAGCTTGTCCCAGACTCAAACCAGAACTCTCTCACCTCGCCATCGTTCAGCGCATTGAGCAGACTGTAAGGCGCATATATATCCTCGCTGTTCTTGCAGAAATGATACCCGTCGTAATATTCCTTAATCTTGTCGTATGCCTCTTCGGTAGTACATCCCATTCTTTCGGCAAGGTCTGCCACATTAGGTCTGAGCGTTGTCTCCAACTCAGTCTTGGTGATGCCGCAAAGTCCGGAATACTCAGGCATCATCGATATGTTCTTAAGGTTGTTGAGTTCAGAGAAGATGCTCATCTGCGAGAACTTGGTTATGCCAGTCATGAAGACGAAGCGTATATGAGCTCCCTCGTCCTTCAGCACCTGGAAAAACTCACGCATCATCCTGCGCATGGCGTCACGTTCCTCTGGTTGGTGCAGCAAAGCAAGGATAGGAGAGTCGTATTCGTCAATGATTATTGCCACTTTCTCGCCTGTCTTTTCGTGAGCGGCATGAATGACATTTCTAAAACGTGCTCCTGGGGATGCTTTTGAAGAGTCACACCCATATAACCGTTCGTAGTCACTGATAAAGAGCCCCAGTTTCTCACGCGCCTCGTCAAGGTCAAGGTGTTTCAATCCGCTCATAGCAAACTGAAGTACTGGGTACTTCTTCCATTCCTTTTCCAATGTGGCAATCTTCAATCCATCAAACAGTTCCTTCTCTCCATTGAAATATGCCCTGAAAGTGTTGCAAAGCAATGATTTTCCGAAACGCCGTGGCCGTGAAAGGAAGACATAATCATAATTTTTGACCAAATCAAAGACCATATCAGTCTTGTCAACATACAACTTACCACTCTGGCGGATACGTTCAAACTGGTCAGTGTCAACGGGATAACGGTATTTTCTATTCATAACAACCCAAAGTTATAAATTCATGGCAAAGGTACGAATAAATTCCGAATTGTACAAAGTAAATCAGAATAAAATGTCTTATCCCCCAAAAAGAAAGCCGCAACTCGTTATGAGTTGCGGCTTTTGTCTCTTGTCAAGCTTAAAGGGTTAAGCCTGAGCCTCCTTCTTCTCGATAGCCAATTTACCACGGTAGTAGCCACACTCAGGGCATACTGTGTGGTAGATGTGGAGAGCACCACAATTTGAGCAAACGGCAAGTGTAGGAGCAACCGCTACGTCATGAGTACGACGTTTGGCGGTGCGTGTTTTCGACTGTCTTCGTTTAGGATGTGCCATTTTGTTTAATTTTTTGAATTATTTGTAGATATTTTCCTCAAAGCGTCCCAACGGGGATCGCCTGACGTTTCAGTGTTGTTGTTTTGCGTTGAGTGAGATTCGAGGATAGCGGTCATCTCAGGATTACACTTGCCATCAGGATGAGTCTTGACAAGCGGAAGGGCAACGACAGCCATTTCGAAAAGCCTCTCGGCAATGTTGAAAACGGATTCGTCCTCGGAAAGAGTGATGAGGTCTTCGTCGTCAAGGTTGGTCTCTGCGCCAAAACGGAGTATGAATTCCTCATGGTTTTCGATAGGGACGGTCAAGGGGTCAAGGCAACGGTCGCAAACTGTAACCAACTCACCGTTGAGAGAGACGGAAAAATCGTACTGTATGGGTGATTTTTCGATGTTCACAACGGCATTTACGGCACCGCTAAGGATGTCTGGATTGTCGAAAGATGAGAAAAAGGCATCGTCAAGGTCGTAAAAAAACTGGTGAGAGCCGTTTTTCAAGCCAAGTAACTGTATCGAACAATCTTCCGTCTTCATTGTAACCGATTGATTAAAAAGAGAATTGCGCCCAAACAGAGGGATTGTGGCAATACCTCAAAAATCGAGCGCAAAGGTAGTAAAAATATTTGACTTATCAAAGAAAAAGAGAATAATTTTTCAACGACGGCGCATAAGTTTCTTCGCACCACCATTCTGAACCATTCTCATCATTTTCTGCATGTCGGTGAACTGCTTGATGAGGCGGTTGATTTCGACGATGGAACGACCAGAGCCACGGGAGATGCGGTTCTTGCGTGAACCGTTGAGAATGGCAGGGTTAGAGCGTTCCTCGGGGGTCATGGAGGTGATGATAGCTTCAATGCCCTTGAAGGAGTTGTCGTCAATGTCAACATCCTTGATGGCCTTGCCAACACCAGGAATCATGGCTGCAAGGTCCTTGATGTTACCCATCTTCTTGATTTGCTGAATCTGCTTATAGAAATCGTCAAAGTCGAACTGGTTCTTGGCAATCTTGCGGGAGAGACGGCGTGCCTCCTCCTCGTCATACTGTTCCTGAGCCTTCTCAACGAGAGAGACGATATCACCCATACCGAGGATACGGTCTGCCATACGTGCGGGGTGGAAGAGGTCTATAGCCTCCATCTTCTCGCCAGTACCGACAAACTTTATTGGTTTGTTGACGACAGAACGGATGGAAAGAGCAGCACCACCACGGGTGTCACCATCGAGTTTGGTGAGGACAACGCCGGTGAAATCGAGGCGATCGTTAAATTCCTTGGCGGTGTTGACAGCGTCCTGACCTGTCATAGAGTCAACGACAAAAAGCACCTCCTGCGGGTTGATGGCATTCTTGATGGCGGCAATCTCCTGCATCATCTGCTCGTCAACGGCAAGGCGACCTGCGGTATCAATGATGACAACGTCTTTACCAGTCTGGATGGCATGGTCGATGGCACGTTTGGCGATGGCGACAGGGTCTTTGACCTCTGGCTCAGAATATACAGGAACGCCAATCTGCTCACCGAGAACCTTCAACTGGTCGATAGCGGCAGGACGATAGACATCACAAGCGGTGAGGAGGACGTTTTTGCCCTGCTTAGACTTGAGCATATTGGCAAGTTTGCCAGAGAAAGTGGTCTTACCAGAACCCTGAAGACCAGACATAAGGATGATAGCAGGGCGATTTGCAGAACCTTTGACGTTAATCCCGACATTCTCGCCACCCATCAGGCGGGCGAGTTCGTCGTGGACAATCTTGACCATAAGTTCCTGCGGCTTGACGGCAAGGAGGACATTCTGACCGAGGGCTTTCTCCTTAACCTCGTCAGTGAAAGTCTTGGCTACCTTGTAGTTGACATCGGCATCAAGCAATGCCTTACGGACATCTTTCAGTGTTTCGGCAACGTTAATCTCGGTGATTTTGCCTTCACCTTTCAGTATTTTGAACGACCTTTCAAGGCGTTCGCTCAGTGATTCAAACATATATAAATGTGTGTATTTTTTGAGTGCATTTTTTCGGGGTGCAAAGGTACAAAAAATTCTTGAAACAAAGGGCTATTTCTTGATATATTTCACAACTATATCGTCAATGCCGAAATCGTCACCCGGCGAGGCAGCAGCACGGTTGCCAAAAACGAAATATAACGTCGTTGTACCATCAGGGACTTTAATACGGAACTTGTAGTTAATCCATTGGGAGGATTTCAGATAGTCATTTTTCTCCTGAAGGGTTGTGTCGTAAGGAATGGGACCTATGCGAAAACGGGCGACCTCGAAATCGAGGTCAGGGGCGGAGAGGACAATCAAATCAATATCGGGGAGCGCCACAGGCTTGTGACGTTCCTCCCAGACGAAACGCTGGTAAGGCGTGTAAAGATTTGCAAACCATGCGGAGAACTCGATAGTCGCACCAGGTCTGAGATGCTGAATACGGAAAGAGTAGAAAAGGTCGTTTTCGAGCGAGCCGTCAACCTGAAGGAAATAGCCACGTGTGTAATCATTAGGGTAGGTATGGTCGTCCTGAGCAAACCATTGGGAATCAGTTGCTTTCATACCACTCACACGGTTGCCGTTGTAAAATGCCTTCTTGCGTATGGAAAACGTGCCAACCTCAGAACCATCATCGTTGGTGAATATCTGACGGTACTTGCATTGCCTGAAGATACGCTGGGAGATGCTGTCGTCAGAGACTCTGTTGCCCCCGAAATCCTGACGGAAAAGTATCTGACCTTCGAGAGAAAGCGACAATGACAACAAAAGTAATACAAATAATGTGTTTCTCATGGCAAGAGATTAGAAATTTAGTAATGCAAAGGTACAACTTTTTCGTAGATTTCAGTCACAAAAACGAAAAAAATTTTCATTCCCATTGCCTAACAACTACTGAAGCACCCAATCAGAAACTGGCAGGATATTAATCGAAATATCATCTACTATATGTGTGCCATAGTTGTGGTCAGTCAGAAGAGTGAGGTTGCGACAACCACTTTTTTTAGCAGCCAAAAGAAGTCCTTTGATTTCACGCTTGAAGGTTTTTGGATTTGAGATATTGAAAGAGACCTGTATAGCCTCGATGACATTGCCACCGTTGCATACAATAAAATCACATTCACCGCTGCGTTCGTCAAGATAATAGATGTCCCAGCCATTCATCTTGCATTTACGCATCAAGGCGAGCAACACTACAGTTTCCAAACGCCATCCAAGGTTCTCGCCCGCCATAGCATTTTCTCGCCAGTTCATCAAAGAGACATCTATGGGATAAACTTTCTCTTGCGTTATGCGTATCTTGCTTTTGGTGGAATACTTGCAGATGCCTATAAGAACAAAAGACTGTTTAAGGTAGTCCAAATAATTCTTAGCTGTATGCTCGGACTTAATGTGAAATATAGCAGCCAAATCCTTTGCTACTATTTTGGTGGGGGCTATGTTAAGAAGATGCTGCGCCATCTGCTCAAAAGACGACTTATAGACAATAGAATAACGCTGCTCAATATCACGCCGTAAGATATTATCCACCAAGTCTTTGACATAAGTACGACTGTCTTTGATAAGGAGCAACTCGGGGAAACCTCCATTATGCAGATACTCATCAAACCGTGCGCTGCGAAGAGCCTTCAGCCTTGTGCTTTGTCCTTCAACGTCAGTTCCTTTCATTTCACAATACTCACGAAAAGAGAAAGGATAGAGGTGAATTTGTTTAGCCCTTCCTGTAAGATGAGTGGCAAGTTCGCCACTCAACAATTTCGCATTGGAACCTGTCAGTACGATATGCAGATTTGCCCTAAGCAGCCTATTCACAAATAGATACCACTTATCCACATTCTGAATCTCGTCAAAAAAAAGATGCGTCATTTCCCCGTTTATCTTATACAGAATCTCCAAAACATCGTTAAGCTGACTTGCCGATATTTCGCTAAGTCGTTCATCATCGAAATCAACATAACCATAATTCACATGAGCATTTTCAAGGGTCAGAAAACAGAGGGTGGATTTGCCACTACGGCGAACACCAATAACCGCTTGAGCCTGCGGACTGTCAAGATCTACCAAGATTTCCTCAGCACGACGACAGAAATTCTTTCTCTTACGGTTATACAATTCTTCTCGTTGGTCAAGCAGTATAGCCTCAATATCCCGTTTATCAATAAGTTGTGACATAACATTAGAAATAACCTTACTGTTTATTCTGCGATGCAAAGGTACAAAAAAAATTGAAAACTGCGCTATCTTTACAGAATTTTGTTTGATACATTGCGCTATATTGCATATTTTACATTTTTACACTGCGCTATTTTACGTATTTTAGTTGGTAACATTACGCTATTTTACATATTTGGATGCTGGATTCAATAGGAAAAAGTAGCAAAATCGCTCACACAGGGTCAACGTTGACGATGTAGATGCCTTTGTCGTAAGTACGGGTGTTTTTCAAGGAGTCAATGACGAATTGCAGACGGCTTTTGATTTTGAAAGAGTCAGACGAGAGGGGAAGCCGCACCATAAGCTGACGGATGAAGAGTCTATCAACATAAGAGACCATTGGCTCGATTGGACCTGTGATTTCAATATTTGAGAAGACAGAGAGTTCTTTTTTGACATAATCGGCTGCTGAGAGACAATAATTCAGATTGGAATGACGGATTTCGACCTGAAGAAGACGGGTGAAAGGCGGATAGTTGAACAACTGACGCTCGGCTATTTGCTGTTCGTAGAACTCGGTTGACTTGTCTCCCTTGAGGAAATCGAAGAAAGGGTTGTCTATCTGATATGTCTGGAGGAGAAGATGGCCTTCGGCCGTATGACGTCCCGTACGTCCGGCGGCCTGAACAAGAAGCTGGAAGGCACGCTCATTGGCACGGAAATCAGGGTGGTTCAGTATATTATCAACATTCAAAACACCAAGGAGAGAGACATTCTTATAGTCTATGCCTTTGACGAGGGAACGTGTGCCGATGAGGATGTCGATGTCCCCGTTGTGGAAATCGTTTAGTGTGGTCAGGGCATTCTTAGAGGTGACTCTCGCCACACGGGCATCAGGGAAGAGAAGGCGGGTCTCCTCCTCAACCTGCTCAACGCCAAGTCCCCGTGGCTCAATAGTGACACTGCCGCACGAAGGGCAAGTAACCTGGAAGGGTTGCGTATATCCACAATAAGAACAACGGAGGTTGTTGCCGACCTTTGAATAAGTTAGCGAGACATCGCAATGAGGGCATTTGGGTACGTAGCCACATTTGGAACATTGTACAAAAGGGGAAAAGCCATTGCGGTTCTGGAAGAGAATAACCTGATGACGGGCATTGAGGGCAGCTGTCATCTGTATGACAAGCAGTCGGGAGAAATGACCTTTCAGATGTTTCTTGCGACGTTCCTCGGCAAGGTCAACGATATGGAACTGAGGGAAAGAGGCTTTGCCGTAACGCTCCGTCAACTGAGCATAACCGTACTTATGCTCCATGGCGTTGGCGAAAGACTCGACAGAAGGCGTGGCAGAACCGAGAAGCGTCTTGGCATGTGCGATATGCGCAAGATAGATGGCAAGGTCGCGTGCGTTGAAATATGGTATATGGTCAGACTGCTTGTATGAAGTGTCGTGTTCCTCGTCCACAATGACTAAATCAAGTTTGCGGAATGGAAGGAAGAGTGCGTTTTTCGTTCCAAGAATCACGTCGTATGGATGTCCGGAGAGCTGATGGAGGAAAGTTTCGGTGCGTTCGGACTGGGAGCATTGCGTATGGTACAAGCCAAGGGAACTCCCGAAATATTGTTTCAGACGGTCGTAAAGGTGTTGCGTAAGACCAGTCTCAGGGACAAGAAAGAGTGCCTGCCCTCCACTACCGACAGTCTCGCGGATAAGGTTAAGATAAATCTCAGTCTTGCCGGAAGATGTGACACCATGAAGGAGAACAGTGTTCACTGTCCCGAACTGATGTCTGATGGAGGATAATGCAGCAGACTGATGTTCAGTAAGAGTGACAGGAGTGGCTGATGGCGAAGATGTGGTGTCAATGCGGGAAACCTGACATTCACGCTTGATGATAACACCACGTTTCAGCAAAGCAAGACGAATGGCTGAAGACAGATTTTCAACAGGTTGCCCTGAGAGCATAATATCAAGTGCCTCAAGCTGCTTAGAAGCACGTCTGAGTGTCTTGCGGAGAGATTCCAATGCTCGGGAATCAGTATATATTGGATTTAGAGAGTATTCAATGCGAACCTGGGGTTTGTAGGAGTCAGGAGCACCATCCTTTGAGGTGAGCTGCGAGGGTAAAACCTGATGATATACCTCGCCAATGGGGGCTGAGTAATAGTGTGACGTGAACTGGAGGAGTTCAATCTGGGAAGGGAGGAGGGAGAGATGGAGAAGGTCGAGGATATATTTTGGATTTGCGACAGAAGGCTGACCTTGGTTGATTTTTGCGACCACACCTGTCAAGGTTTTTGTCCTACCGAAAGGGACTACGACCATTGAACCGACAGACACCGTCATTCCGTCAGGCACAAGATAGGAAAAAGTGCGGGACAGAGGCAATGGAACAATGATGTCGGCAAACATGTGAGTCAGAATATCTTTTTTAGAAAAAGAGACGGATTACCATATAATCCGTCTCTTGAAGTGGATATTGAGACTAAATCACTTAATCTCTTTGAGGATTTCACCACCTTTGAGGAGTGCTGCCTCGTTGGCAGGGAGAAGGTGATGGTGACGTTCAGGGAGTGATTTTTTGAGACCGAGCATAACGAATTCGTTTTCAACAACCTGGTCAATCTTGAGAAGACCACCGAGAACAATCATGTTGAATACCTTCTGCTGACCACCTTCCTCAGCAGTCTTTGTAGCAGGAACCTCGAAAACGCGGATATCCTTGCGTTCTGGTTTGCGAGTCATACCGTTTGGATCGTAAAGGAGTACGCCACCAGGTTTTACCTTAGACTCGAATTTGTCCATAGAAGGCTGGTTGAGAACTACAACGATATCGTATTTCTGAAGGAGAGGCGAAGAGATTGGTTCGTCGCTAACAATAACAGTAACGTTAGCAGTACCACCACGCTGTTCTGGACCGTAAGCAGGCATCCAAGTAACCTCTTTGCCCTGGAGGAGACCAGCATAAGCAAGAGTTTTGCCCATTGAGAGCACACCCTGACCACCGAAACCGGCAATTACAATTTCTCTTTTCATAGTGTGAACTTAAAAATTAGCGAGCGTTAATATTATTTTCTACGTAGTGTTTCTTCTCAGTATCCTTGATGTCACCGAGAGGATATTTAGCAAACATGTGCTCTTCCATCCATTCGTTAGCCTTGATAGGAGTCATCTTCCAACCAGTGTTGCAAGCGGAAACGAACTCGATGACAGAAGTACCCTTGCCAGCCATTGAATTCTCGAATGCCTTGCGGATAGCTTTCTTAGCCTTCAGGATGTTAGCCACTTTGTGAACAGACTGACGAGTGATGTAGCAAGTACCGTCAACGCGCTCAAGAAGTTCGCTGATACGCAATGGGAAACCGTAGAGGTCAGTGTTACGTCCGTAAGGGCAGGTGGCAGTCTTCATACCCTCAAGGGTAGTAGGAGCCATCTGACCACCGGTCATACCATAGATACCATTGTTAACGAAGAAGATAACGATGTTCTCACCACGGTTGCAAGCGTGAACAGTCTCGGCAGTACCGATAGCAGCGAGGTCGCCATCACCCTGATATGTAAAGACATATTTGTCAGGCATGAGACGTTTGATGGCAGTAGCGAGAGCAGGAGCACGACCGTGAGCAGCCTCCTGGAAATCGACGTCAATATAGTTGTAAGCGAAAACCGAGCAACCAACAGGAGCAACACCGACGGTCTGATCCTGAATACCCATCTCTTCGATTACTTCGGCAATGATTTTATGGATAACACCATGTGAGCAACCTGGACAATAGTGCATGATATTGTCGGTAAGGACCTTAGTTTTGCCGTAAACAAGGTTCTCAGGCTTAATTATTTCTTCTCTTGTCATTGTTGTTTACTTTTTAAGGAGTTGAGCTTTGAATGATTCAGCGATTTCCTCAGCAGTAGGAATCATACCACCCTGACGGCCATAGAACTCAACTGGTTTAGCACCGTTAACTACGAGGCGAACATCCTCTACCATCTGACCAGCACTCATCTCGACAGTCAAGAAGCCCTTGACTTTCTTGGCGAGATCGCTAATCTGTTTCTTAGGGAATGGGAAGAGAGTGATTGGGCGGAGAACACCGACCTTTATACCTTCGGCACGAAGGATTTCGCAAGCAGACTTACAGATACGAGCTGTAGAACCGAATGCAACCATAGCGTACTCAGCATCATCAAGATGATACTCTTCAACGCGTACCTCGTTTTCCTCGATGAGTTTATATTTCTTCTGGAGGAGAGTGTTACGGTCTTCCATCTTCTCAGGAACGAGTTCCAAAGTAGTCATGACGTTGCTGTTGCCACGACCCATACGGCCAGTGGTAGCCCATGGACACTGTTTTACGACCTCTTCCATTGTACGACGTGGTTTCTGCTCAGGGAGAACAACTTTCTCCATCATCTGACCAACGACACCATCAGTAAGCATGAGAACTGGATTGCGATATTTGAATGCAAGCTCGAATGCGAGAGATGGGAAGTCAGCCATTTCCTGAACAGAGCAAGGAGCGAGGACAATCATATGGTAGTCGCCATGTCCACCACCCTTAACAGACTGGAAATAGTCTGCCTGAGAAGGCTGGATAGTACCAAGACCAGGACCTCCACGCATACAGTTCAAAATAAGACAAGGAAGTTCGCCGGCAGCGATGTAAGAGATACCTTCCTGCTTGAGGGATACGCCTGGAGATGACGAAGATGTCAAGACCATCTTACCGCAAGACGCACCAGCATAAACCATGTTGATTGCTGATACCTCTGACTCTGCCTGAAGGACAACCATACCGGTAGTCTCCCATGGTTTGAGAATCTGAAGGGTTTCCATAACCTCGCTCTGAGGAGTGATAGGATAACCAAAATAGCCATCTGCACCGCAACGGATTGCTGCATGAGCAAAGGCCTCATTACCTTTCATTAATCTAGCTTCTTCTTTCATTTTCCTTTGCTTTTAGAGGGTTACTTTGTAAACAGAAATAACTGCGTCAGGGCAAACAATACCGCATGAAGCACAGCCAACGCATTTTTCAGCCTCGGCCGTCATCTCACAATAGTTATAACCCTTGGCATTCACACCGGCTGACAACTGCAGCACTTTTTGAGGACATGCGTTTATGCACAAACCACATCCTTTGCAGCGTTCGGTATCAACGACCACTGCGCCTTGAAATTTTGCCATAGTTAATTTATTAGTTAGTGAATTATTGTTCTATATAAAGTCCTGCAAAGTTACGACTTTTTTTTGAAATCTCCAACAACTTTGCGAAAAATTTCTCCATTAAGTTATTTTTTCATCATCAGTAAAAATCACTGGTCATTTTTACTCATCAATTTGTCAACAATAACCATTACCGCACCATCGCCAGTAACGTTGACAGCAGTGCCAACATTGTCCAAAGCTATTGATAATGGAACTATTATGCCAAGCATAGGCTCGGTAAAACCAAGAAGAGATGTCAAAAGACCGATGGATGACATAATAACACCGCCAGGTATTCCCGGAGCAGCAACAACCGTAATGCTGAACACAAATATGAAAGTGGAGAACATGGTAACATCAAAAGGCACATTATACATATACATAATTGCCACGGAAAGAGCGACAGTGCGGAGAGATGCACCGGAAAGATGAATGTTAGCACACATAGGGATTACGAAATCTGCGACATTATCCTTAACATTCATCTTGTGAGCCTGAGCAAGCGATACAGGGAGAGTTGCCGCAGAACTGGCAGAAGCAAAAGCAGTGACAAAAGCAGGGAACATGGTGCGCAACATCTTGAAAGGATTGCGTTTCGCAACAAGTCCCGCTATACAGTATTGGACTAATATCCAAATGAGAGAAAGCACTATGATGAAAACGATTACACCAATGAAATTGTGTGCGATGGAAACAATCTCACCAGTCTTAGACATATAAAGGAAATTGCCGAAAATATAGACAGGAAGAAGAGGGACAATTGCCTTACTGATGGTCATCATCACAATCTCCCGAAATTCCAAGAAGAAATTCGTTACCGTCGGAGCATTGAACTTGAGGCAACAAAGTCCGATTATGAACGACAGAAGCAATGCCGACATGACATCCATGAAAGGAGGGAACTTAACCACAACACTCGGAACGAAAGCCGATTTGTCAACAAGAGGTATATCAGCATCAATTGGTTTGACAATAAAAGGGAAAAGTGCATTTCCACTGAAATAGGAAATAAAAGCGATTATCACGGTACTTAAATACGCTATGGCAAGAGTCCACACCAACATTTTGCCAGCTCCTTTCTTTGTTTCAGTTATTGCCGGTGTCACAAGGGAGAGGACAAGGAGTGGGACAATGAAACTAATGACATTTGAAAAGATGGCATTAAAGACGTTAAAAAGACGAATCAGCCATACAGGAGCAACATATAATCCTAATGGTACTGCAATAGCAATAGCGATAAGCACCTGCCAAATGAGAGATAAACGTTTAAGTTTCATATCAATAACACAATATGATAAGTAAATAAAATATCAGTGCAAAGTTAATAATAATAATTGAAAGAAATGACGTTTTTGCAAGATATTTTTCTGATAATTTATGGCAAAGCATGGTTGGCGGATAGAGACGACAAAAGAGAGGCCAGCACCATCAGATGCGGGCCTCTCGGTAAAGACGGCGGCGACCTACTCTCCCACGACGCAGCGCAGTACCATCGGCGCAAGTGGGCTTAACTTCTCTGTTCGGAATGGGAAGAGGTGGAGCCCCACTGCTGTAA
>JAKSNS010000032.1 GCA_024399545.1 Paludibacteraceae bacterium | reverse complement strand
CCAAAATTACTGCAAACCGAAGGCAATCAAGCTCTGCTTGAATTGCTGAGGTGCAGCGTAATTTATCAAAAATAAACTTCAAAAATACCAAAAAGTTTATTTGTTTCTTATTTTTATTAGTTTTCAAAAACGGTGAATTTATAGAACTCACCTTAATTAGTACCCCCACCGGGGATCGAACCCGGATCTACAGCTTAGGAGGCTATTGTTCTATCCATTGAACTATAGGAGCATTGCTCAGTTTTGTTTTATGCACGGCTCTGAGCACCGTGCTATTAGTGACGACCTTTACCGCCCATTTGTTTACGTTGCCGTTCTTCCATCTGCTTGCGCATAGCCTCTTGTTGCGCACGTTGCGCAGCCTCAAGACGTGCCATGAAACCTGGCTTTTTCTTGCTTGGTTTTGATTCCGCCTTCTTTATTGACTCCATCACCTTCTTCTCGTCAACGAAGAGTCTGAACATATAGGTCTGGAGTATAGTTATAAGAAGCGATATGAAGTAGTAGTACGACAGACCAGAAGAGTAGTTGTTGAACATAAACATAAACATCAGCGGCATTAGGTACATCATCCATTTCATCATCTTGGCTGATTGGTCGTTAGATGCCTGACCTGCCATATTCAACTTGGTGTAAACTATATTCACTATCGTCATCAGCAAGCAGAACAGCGAGATGTGGTTGCCAAAATATGGGGTGATAATAGGGATATAGGTGTTCCAAGAAACGATAGCGTCATACGATGACAAATCTTCTGCCCAAAGGAAACTTTGCCCACGCAATTCAAAGCATGTAGGGAAGAAACTGAACATCGCAAACAGCACTGGCCATTGCAGCAACATAGGCACGCAACCGTTAAGAGGGCTTGCTCCAGCTTTGCTGTACAATGCCATCGTCGCTTGCTGACGCTCCATAGGTTTGTCTGCTGGTATTCTCTGGTTAATTTTCTCAATCTCAGGGCGAAGGATGCGCATCTTGGCTGACGACATCAGAGGTTTCCACATCAAAGGGAAGACGCAAATCTTCACGATAATGGTCATCAGCAGGATGATTATGCCGTAGTTGGTGAACCAGTTCCCAAGGAAATTGAAGAGTGGGATGATAATCAGCGTCGAAATCCAACTGAATATCTTCCACCCCATAGGGATTATTTTATAGAGTTCCAGTTCATCATCTTCGTTTTCAACGCCATCGTCGTAGGCACGTAGGACTTTGTACTGGTTTGGTCCATAGTATGTTGAGATTACAGTTGCCTTCTCGCCTTTAGGGTAGAAAGGCAGCGAGGCGTTCATCTTGTGGTTGCGTATGAATTGTGAGTTTTCAGGCATAACCTCGCTCTCAACTTCCGTACTTGTGAAGGACTCTTTCGCTATGATTATCTGCGAGAAGAAGTGGTCTTTGAATGCCACCCAGTTGATTTTGCCTTTCAGCTGTTCACGTTCTGATTTGCCGTCTGACAGGTCTTCCACGTCATCGGCTGTGTATTTGTAGTTGAGTGCGGAGTAACGAAGTTCAAACCTACGACCTTTCTCGTTTTGGCGGACGAGTTGCTGCATCTGTACGTCAATGGATTGCACATTCTGCGCAAGAATATCGTCCATATTGTGCGCCTTTATTGCCATTGAGGTCATATACTCGTCTTTTGGTATTGAGTATGTGAAGTCAATCCAGCTTGCAGAGTCTGCCGCCAAACGCATCGTTAGTGTTGTGGCAGTATCCTTTTTGCTTATTATAGGCGTAAAGAAAAGGTCTTTTGTGTTTATTACCCTGTTTCGGGTTATGAATGTAAAGTTTGACGTAGCCTCGTCACCTTCAAACAGTTTGTATGGCTTTTTGTCATAGCGTAACTGACCGACTATTTCAACGCTCTTCACA
The DNA here is from genome assembly GCA_024399545.1 of Paludibacteraceae bacterium. Classification (GTDB taxonomy): domain Bacteria; phylum Bacteroidota; class Bacteroidia; order Bacteroidales; family Paludibacteraceae; genus Aphodosoma. The sequence goes on along the minus strand of JAKSNS010000032.1, from coordinate 23,757 downwards.
CGTCCGCCTTTGTTAGTGAACACCATCCTCAGCTTGCCGTTCTCTATAGTGTCAAGTCTCTCTATGCCAATCGCCGACGAAGCGAAAACCCCGTATTTTGACTCTAAGCGTGCAGAGTCCATAACTCCCTCGCCTATAGCCGCCAATGAATCTTGTCTCGCACGTTCCCTCTCTGCCTCCATCTGACGTGCCACGGCATCAGCCTTTACTGCGGCAATCGAGTCGCGTACATGCTGTTGGCGGGCAAGTTCCTCCTCACTTGGGCGGTTCAGCCAACTGAAGCCTATGATTACCAAGAAAATCAGGAGTAGTCCTATGACTGTATTTTTATCCATTGAATTATTTTTCTATTGCTGCCTTAATGAAGTTAAGGAATAGTGGGTGTGGCTTAAGCACTGTGCTTGAGTACTCTGGGTGAAACTGCACGCCTATGTACCATGGGTGTGATGGCAGTTCTATTATTTCCCCAAGCCCTGTCTCTGGGTTGCGCCCTGAGACCACCATACCGTTTTTCTCGTACTCTTCTGTGTATTGGTTGTTGAACTCAAAGCGGTGGCGGTGGCGTTCGCGAATAAGGCTATCGCCGTATATTTCACGGACTTTACTCCCATCTACCAATTTGCATGCGTAACCGCCAAGCCTCATCGAACCTCCTTTCTCAAGCACGGTCTTCTGCTCCTCCATCATGTCTATGACTTTGTGCGAGGTGTTAGGGTTGATTTCTGCCGTGTGTGCGTCAGCGTAACCTAAAACGTTGCGAGCGAACTCTATAGCCATCACCTGCATACCGAAACAGATGCCAAGGCAAGGCACTTTGTTTTCTCGTGCGAAACGTGCGGCGACGATTTTACCCTCCACTCCGCGTTCGCCAAACCCTGGGGCTATGAGTATTCCCGAATAGCCTTTCAGTTTCTCTGCGACATTCTCGTTGGTTATGTCGTCCGAAAGTATCATATCAAGCTTCAGTTTCCTGTCGTTGTATGCTGAAGCGTGTACAAGGCTCTCGCTTATAGATTTATATGCGTCAGGCAGCGACACGTATTTACCCACCAGGGCAATCTTGACTATATCTTTTGCGTTATGCAGGTGGTTGAGGAATTTATTCCACTCGTTCATGTCTGCCACTGTCTCGTCAGGGTCATAACCCAAGCGTTTCAGCACTACACGGTCCAACCCTTCACGTTGCATGTTGAGAGGCACCTCGTATATCGTTTTAGCGTCTGCGCTCTCTATAACAGCCTCAAGGTCAACGTTGCAGAACTGTGCCACTTTGCGTCGCATCCCCTCGCCTATATGGTGTTCCGTGCGTAGTACCAAGACGTCAGGCTGCACCCCCTCTTGCTGCAACTCCTTGACCGAGTGTTGCGTTGGTTTTGTTTTCAATTCACCTGCCGCCGCAAGGTAAGGCACGTATGTCAGATGTATGCAAAGGCAGTCTTTGCCCAGTTCCCAGCGCATCTGTCTCACGGATTCTATGAAAGGCAATGACTCTATGTCGCCTACCGTTCCCCCGATTTCGGTTATCACGAAGTCGAGTTCGTGTTTCTTGCCGCAAGCCTTTACACATCTTTTTATTTCGTCGGTGATGTGAGGGATCACCTGTACCGTCTTGCCCAAAAAGTCTCCTTTGCGCTCGCGCGTGATGACGTTCTGGTATATCCTTCCCGAAGTCACATTATTATCGCGCGAGGTGTGGACATTGAGGAAACGTTCGTAATGGCCAAGGTCCAAGTCGCTTTCATAGCCGTCGTCCGTCACGTAGCACTCCCCATGTTCGTATGGGTTCAGCGTGCCTGGGTCTATGTTTATATAGGGGTCGAGCTTCTGGTTTGTCACCTTGAAGCCTCGCGCTTGGAGCAGTTTTCCGAGTGAAGCGGAGATAATCCCTTTGCCCAACGATGACGCAACTCCGCCTGTTACAAATATATACTTGGTAGCCATATCCGAAATAATTTCGCTGCAAAGATAGTCATTTTAATTGAGAAAATCACCATTTTCCGAAAAAAGTATTCAAAAAATTTTGTGGGCAGAAAAAAAAGTCGTACTTTTGCAGAAATTTTCGTACCATGGGCAAATCCGACACTCGCCAGCAGATTATCGAAACTGCTTTGAATCTCTTTTCTAAGAATGGCCGCAAGAACGTCAATATGGATTGTGTGGCTGAGGCTTGCGGCAAGTGCCGCAGGACCGTCTATAACCATTTCCCTAACATCGACATGCTCTACCTCGCCACTATCGAGTATGAGTTGGACAAAATGGTGGGCAAGCTGAAAAACGTCCTCGACGAGAAACTTTCGGCCGACGAGATGCTTCGCAAGTTCATACACGTGCATTTCGATAGCATCAGGTGCGCCACTGAACGCAACAAAACCCTCCGCACCACCTTTTATGAATCTTACGAGGAAATCGACCGTGCGCGCCGCCCAATTGACGTTCAGGAAATTAGGATGTTGAAGAATATCATTGACAAAGGCAGGACACAGGGCATTTTTGCACTCAAGGAGTCTCAATGGACGGCCATGCTTATCCTTTACGCTATAAAAGGTGTGGAATTGCCTTTCCTACAGCACAATATCGGCAGCTGGTTGGAAAAAAACTCCCAATATGTCATTGATTTGGTACTCAAAGGCTTGAAAAAAAATGAAAAGGATAATCCTTCTCTCTGACACTCACGGGCTTTTCGATGATGCCATTGAACGCCACATTGATGGCTGTGACGAGATTTGGCACGCTGGCGACATTGGTTCTCTGTCGGTAGTCAACCGTCTGAGCCAGTTCGCGCCCCTGCGTGCTGTTCATGGCAACATAGACGATGCTGTTATTCGCCATCAATTCCCGCAATTCCAGCTCTTTTCTTGCGAAGGCGTGGCTGTCATGATGACTCATATTGGCGGCTATCCTGGCAAATATTCCCACGAAGCCTACAACAAGATAACCAATTCAGGTTTCCTCAATCTCCCCGCGAAGGTGAAACTCTTCGTCTGTGGCCACAGTCATATACTCAGGGTTATCTATGACAAGCATTTCGATTTCCTCACGCTAAACCCTGGTGCTGTGGGCGTTGAGGGTTTCCATCAAGTGAGGACTTTGCTCAAATTCTCCCTTGACGACGGCAACATTTCCGACCTCGACGTCGTCAATATCCCGCGTGTTTTCAAAACGTAATTATTTTTTTGCTAAAACCTTTGGTTATGTCAAAAAAAGTCCGTACCTTTGCACTCCCAATTTTGGGATAACAATAATCATTAAAAATCATGTATTTAGATTCTGAAAAGAAACAGGAAATCTTCGCTAAGTACGGAAAGTCTAACACTGATACTGGCTCTGCTGAGTCCCAGATAGCATTGTTCTCATACCGTATTAGCCATTTGACTGAGCACCTCAAGTCAAATCACAAGGATTATAGCACTGCACGCTCTCTCCGTATGATGGTTGGTAGGCGTCGTCGTTTGCTTGATTACCTCAAGTCAAAGGACATCGAGCGCTATCGTAACATTATTAAGGAGCTCGGTCTTCGTAAGTGATTTTACGAACCTGAAACGACAAAGAGGCGGTTTTCTTCCGAAAGCCGCCTCTTTTTTTTGCTCTAAGCTTATTAGCCTGGCTCCTACCTATCCCCAACGATACATTAACGATACATTAACGATACATTAACGATAGATTAACGATAGATTAACGATAGATTAACGATAGATTAACGTATGATTAACGATACATTAACGGTATATTGACCTATCCGCTAACATTCGACATTCGTAAAATTAATGTTGGGAGATTTGTTTATACAAGGCGAAATACTCATCGCCTACTTTGCTGAAACTTATTTTACTTCTGTTTGTCGTCTCGTCTAAATTCGTCATTGCGTTGACAAGTGCGTTAACGTCACCTTTTGGCACGAGCGTTATCCGTTCCTTATATTCCTCGGCGATTCCTACTGGTGTGCTGATGATTTTCATCCCTACGCTCATAGCCTCTTGCAGCACTACCGCGGCAGTCTCGAAGTTTGAGAATAGTATCAGGCATTGGTGCCTGTGCATCTGCTCTGCCACCTCCACAGGCTCCAAAACCCCTGTGAACGTGACTGTTCCCTCCAAACCATACTCCGACGAGAGTCGCTTGGTCATTTCAAGGTCTGGGCCATCGCCCAACATCGTCAAACTGAAAACCACTCCCCTCTCCTTCAATATCTTTGCTGCCTCTATTATGCCTGTCGTGTTCTTTGCCCTGTCGCTGAAGCACGAAACGTGCAGGAAACTCATCGGCGCAGGCGTGGTTGTTACTTCATTTTCCTCGAAAACAGGGTCCACCACATTATGTATTACCCTGAAGTCCCTATTGTCCAACCCGCAACGCCTCATATTCCTTCTTAGTAGGTCCGACACCGCTGTCACAACCTCCGCCTCTCCCACTATCTTGCGGGTCATCCACCTGTACAACCTCCCCACCACCGGCCTTGCCGCCAACGCATTGTAGTCGCCGTTTTCAGGCAAGTACCCCGACCAATGTTCTGTCACCACGTACGGCACCCCACAAAAGCGCTTCGCCATCAAGGGCAGCAATCCCTGTTTCGTTGTGACGTGCAGGTGTATCAAATCAGGTTTCCCCCACCTTTTCGCCAACCTCCTCGCCTCTCTCACCATTTCCAACGTTTTCGTCGAGCAAATCACGCGGCAATCAACACCGCGACGCTCCGCTTCTTGCACGATTGTCTGGACAAAAAGCCCTGACATCAAGTCATTTACGGAAGGATACCACGGGGTGATAAAGAGGATTTTCATAACCTTAAACAATAATTCGGCGACAAAGGTACAAAATTTTTCCCGAAATACTTGTTTATTCCGAAAAAAGTTTTTAACTTTGCAGCAAAATATTGTGCCATATAATTTTACGGACATGAAAAAGACTTACATCCTCAATGTGAGAGTTCTGGTTTGTGGCTTAATTGCACTGTTTGCCAGCGAATTAGGTATAGCACAAAACACGCCGTTACCTTACTTCAACGGCTTTGAAAACCCACAGGACACCGCAGGGTGGACGTTCAAAAAACGTCCAAAGACCGCGGGTTTCGAGGTCGGAAACGCCGTACATTGCCTCGGGAACAACTCAATGTACATCTCACCGGACGGAGGTGCGACGGCTACTTACACCGCAACGGCGTCAGGTTACGTCTCAATCGCATACACCTCTTTCACCCTTCCTGCCGGCACTTATACACTTGCCTTCGACTACCAATGCGGCGGTGATGCCACCAACCAGGATATGAAAGTGGCTTGGGCACCTGCTTCCACCACGCTTGCTGCCGCGTCTTTGGGTTCTTCATACCCCAACGCCATACAGTTGAACCAGTTCACGGACGCGGCAAACGTCAATACCTTTGGCATCGCCGCATGGAAACACGTCACCGGTACCGTAAACGTCCCTACGGCTGGCACATACAACCTCTGCTTCGCCTTCCGTACCAACAGCCAGACTGTCTCTGCCCCTGGCGCATGCGTCGATAACGTACAGTTGGACACAATAAAATCATCAACCGATTGTACCCAAATCCCATATAACATCCGAGTTGTCAAGGACCCACAGAAAGGCGTCATCATCACTTGGAGCGGAAACGCTTCACAGTACGAAGTCATCGCCGCTTCTGCCTCCGACCCTATGGACCACAGCTTCTGCCAACATGACGGGATTACGACTAACTCCGACACTATGCAGTATTCTGAATTGGGCGAGGGACAATATTTCTTCTACGTCCGCGCAATCTGCGACTCTGACACCAGTATGTACGGCGAAATCAGCGGCGTGCTTATTTATGATGTGTCGTCGCACTGTATTGACTTCATAACATTCAATGCCGCAGGCACTCAGTGTACTTACGGAACCTACAACAACCCATATCAAACAAACGGCTTTATTGACAACGGACCGTCCCAGATGTCCTCCCGTCATACAATCCACACTGATCTCAACGAGACTGACCCACGTTCCAACGGCGCATTGCACACTGTGCCTGTTGGCGAGGTGATGTCTGTCCGACTTGGCAACTGGAATAACGGTTCAGAGGCTGAGTCCGTCACATATACCTATACCGTGCCTTCAGGCTCGAACCTGATATTGATGATGAAGTACGCCGTTGTATTCGAGGAACCAGGCCACTCCGAGCCACCTGAGTTCAAACTTGAGATTATGAACGCCAACAACCAACTGCTCGATGCCACCTGCACTAAGGCCAACTTCCTTTGCGATGGAACATTGACACAGGGTTGGCACTCTTGCCAGGCCCCAGGTTCTTACGGTTCACTTTCAACAATCTGGTATAAGGACTGGACGACGATAGGCGTAAACCTTTCCAACTACGCCGGACAAACTGTCAAAATACGTCTGACTACCTACGATTGCAACGCTTCCGGTCACTTCGGCTATGCCTATTATACTCTGAACTGCGCACCGGCTGAGTTCACGGGTATGTCTTGCGGTTCTGGCGAATCTACCGAGATTAAGGCTCCTGACGGCTTCAACTACCAGTGGATTAACAACTGCACAGGTCAGACTGTTTCAACTGCACAGGCCCTTCCAATCTCTGGTACCGACACCTGCTCTTACACTTGCGTATGCTCGTACAAGGAGCAGCCAAGCTGCCACTTCTCGCTTACGGCTTACACGATTCCTCGTCTGCCTGAGTCCTCATTCTCTTATTCCCTCACATACTCTGACTGCCAGACGCACATAACCTTCACCAACAACTCACAGATTTATGTGCTTCAGGGCGGTGTGAAGACCTATCTCCCTAACGAGAGAATCACCTCGCAGACATGGAGCGTAATGACCAGCCACCGTGGGCGTTCATACTACAACAAGACTTCATCGAACAAGAACTTCCAGGTTCTCGACATCCCTAAGGAGGGCGACACGATAAGCATCACGCTAACCTCTTGGGCTAACGGTTGCGACGACGACACGACTATAGTATTGCAGATTCCTGCCCTCACCGAGAACCACGGTGTCACTAACCGCTACGTTTGCCAAGGAACGCCCGTAACTTTCAACGGCGAGCAATACACGTTCATCACCCGCGACTCCGTCGAGATTGTAAACACTACGACAGGGGCTAAACGCTACAAGCTTTTGACAGACAGCGCAAAGTCAATCCAGGTAATAGACACGTTGAAGACTTGGTGCGGCTGCGACTCTATCCTTGAGCTTAACCTCAAGGCTCTTATAACAGACACCACTAAAACCGTAGATACAATCTGCTCTAACCAGAATTACTGCCTCTTCGTGAAAGACCAGAGTGGGCACACGGTTCTTGACACCTGCGTGAACACGCCAGGCCACCACGATTTCTTCGTTAGGAGTTCCCTCGCTTGCGACTCACTCTACTACAGCGTTGACCTTGTGGTGCGCGACGTCCTTGAGGTTGGGATCAACCTGCAGGCAGCGGAGATTTGCGCCGACGACTCATCGTTCTCAGCAACATTAAACCTCTCTTACGGTGAGTTGCGTGGCTATTTGGTACAATACAACGACTCCTCTTTCGATGACGTTAACGATACTACCGACTTCGACGGCAACACACTCCATTTCCAATTGAGGGACTTTGGTTCTGACAGGTGGGACCCTGCCACGGGCGGCGGAAGATACACCCGTCCTGACAATTATGTCGCCACCGTCACATTGTTGAACAAGTATAAGGAGTGCGGTGACGTGACTGTCAACATGCCTTTCACGGTTCAATACCCTAAGGATGTTATCCTGCAAAGGTGGAACGACTTCCTCGGCGTGCGCAACTCCTCGTTCAATGGCGGCTACGAGTTTGACGGTTTCCGTTGGTACGTTGATGGGCAGCAGGTAAAAGGTCACAATACTGGAAGTCAGTACTACGAGGAAGGCGAGATGCTTGACATCAACAAGCAGTACCAGGTTGCGCTCAGGCGTGCCCACGACACCACCTACATAAAGACCTGCGTGTTCACTCCAACGATGTATGACCAAAGCGAGGTTGATGCCATAACTGCCACAATTTCCGAGAGCGGTTCGAAGACTGCCTCTAATGCTCCGATGAGGGCTAAGGCTCAACTCTACAACAGCGTCGGATTGCTTGTAGGTACGTTTGATTTCGAGGAAGGCACAAACTACTTCGACACCCCTGACGAACCTGGAATATACTTTATGCGCTATATATTCGACGATGGCTCGACTACCACCGTTAAATTTATTGTCAGATAAATCTGAATTACTATGGATAATATTTCTACGAAAAGTTTCTTTACGTTACTGCTGTCCATTTGCACTGTTGTGGTGCTACGGGCTCAGAACACGTCGTTGCCTTATTTCAACGGCTTTGAGAATCCACAAGACACCGTTGGGTGGACATTCAAAAAACGTCCAAAGACCTCGGGTTTCGAAGTGGGTAACGCAGCACATTGTCTTGGTTACAACTCAATGTACATTTCGCCCGATGGCGGAGCGACTGCCACTTACGCCACATCGGCGTCAGGTTACGTCTCTATTGCTTACAAGTCTTTCACTCTTCCTGCCGGTACTTATACCCTTGCCTTCGACTATCAATGCGGCGGTGATGGTACCAACCAGGATATGAAAGTGGCTTGGGCACCAGCTTCCACCACGCTTGCTGCCGCTTCTTTGGGTTCTTCTTACCCTAACGCCATCTCTTTGAACCAATTCACTGATGCTTCCAACAACAACACTTTCGGCATCACCGCCTGGAAACACGTTATTGGAACAATAAACGTCGCTGCGGCTGGCACCTACAACCTCTGCTTCGCCTTCCGTACCAACAGCCAGACTGTCTCTGCTCCTGGTGCTTGTGTTGACAACATCCAGATAGATACCGTTCATGCTAACACTGACTGCGTCTATCCTCCATACAATCTTACTGTTGTAAAAGACCCTCAATATGGAGTCATCGTTTGTTGGAGCGGTAATGCCACCTCCTACGAGGTCATTGCGGCATCTTCGTCCGACCCTACCGACTATAACTTCACTGTCCATGATGAAGTGACGTCAACATGCGATACTTTCCAGTACAACGAACTTTCCGAGGGGCATTTCTTCTTCTATGTTCGCCCTATCTGTGGTAATGACACTGGTATTTATTCCGAAACTTACGACCATCTGATTTACGATGTCTCTGCTCATTGTATTGACTTCATAACGTTCAATGCCCCAGGCACACAGTGTACATACGGAACATATTCCAACCCTTATGCGACTAATGGCTATATTGATAACGGCCCATCGCAAATGTCCTCTCGCCACACTGTTCATACAGACCTCAACGAGACTGACCCTCGAACGGGCAATGGTTTGCATACGGTCCCTATGGGAGAAATGATGTCCGTACGTCTTGGAAACTGGAACTACAACTACGAGGCAGAGTCTGTCACATATACTTATAATGTGCCTGCCGGGTCTTCAAAGATACTCATGATGAAGTACGCTGTAGTATTCGAGGAGCCCGGCCATGACGAGCCACCTGAGTTCCTGCTTGAAATCATGAATATGAACGGTCAGCTTCTCGACGCTGTCTGTACCAAGGCAAACTTCCTTTGCGACGGTACGTTGACACAAGGTTGGCACAGGTCTGGTGCGTATTGGTGGAAGGATTGGACTGATATTGGTGTGAACCTTACGCAGTATGCAGGACAGACAGTGAAAGTCCGCCTTACAACAAAAGACTGTAATTACGGTGGACATGCAGGTTACGCTTACTTTACACTTAACTGTACAGAGGCTGAGTTCACTGGAATGTCTTGCGGTTCAGGCGAGTCAACTGAAATCAAGGCCCCTGACGGCTTCAACTACCAGTGGGTAAACAACTGCACAGGTCAGACTGTATCCAACGCACAGAGCCTCCCAATCTCAGACACTGACACCTGCTCGTACACATGTATCTGCTCGTACAAGGAACAGCCAAGCTGCCACTTCTCGCTTACCGCCTACACAATCCCTCGTCTGCCTGAGTCCTCATTCTCTTATTCCCTCACATACTCTGACTGCCAGACGCACATAACCTTCACCAACAACTCACAGATTTATGTGCTTCAGGGCGGTGTGAAGACCTATCTCCCTAACGAGAGAATCACCTCGCAGACATGGAGCGTAATGACCAGCCACCGTGGGCGTTCATACTACAACAAGACTTCATCGAACAAGAACTTCCAGGTTCTCGACATCCCTAAGGAGGGCGACACGATAAGCATCACGCTAACCTCTTGGGCTAACGGTTGCGACGACGACACGACTATAGTATTGCAGATTCCTGCCCTCACCGAGAACCACGGTGTCACTAACCGCTACGTTTGCCAAGGAACGCCCGTAACTTTCAACGGCGAGCAATACACGTTCATCACCCGCGACTCCGTCGAGATTGTAAACACTACGACAGGGGCTAAACGCTACAAGCTTTTGACAGACAGCGCAAAGTCAATCCAGGTAATAGACACGTTGAAGACTTGGTGCGGCTGCGACTCTATCCTTGAGCTTAACCTCAAGGCTCTTATAACAGACACCACTAAAACCGTAGATACAATCTGCTCTAACCAGAATTACTGCCTCTTCGTGAAAGACCAGAGTGGGCACACGGTTCTTGACACCTGCGTGAACACGCCAGGCCACCACGATTTCTTCGTTAGGAGTTCCCTCGCTTGCGACTCACTCTACTACAGCGTTGACCTTGTGGTGCGCGACGTCCTTGAGGTTGGGATCAACCTGCAGGCAGCGGAGATTTGCGCCGACGACTCATCGTTCTCAGCAACATTAAACCTCTCTTACGGTGAGTTGCGTGGCTATTTGGTACAATACAACGACTCCTCTTTCGATGACGTTAACGATACTACCGACTTCGACGGCAACACACTCCATTTCCAATTGAGGGACTTTGGTTCTGACAGGTGGGACCCTGCCACGGGCGGCGGAAGATACACCCGTCCTGACAATTATGTCGCCACCGTCACATTGTTGAACAAGTATAAGGAGTGCGGTGACGTGACTGTCAACATGCCTTTCACGGTTCAATACCCTAAGGATGTTATCCTGCAAAGGTGGAACGACTTCCTCGGCGTGCGCAACTCCTCGTTCAATGGCGGCTACGAGTTTGACGGTTTCCGTTGGTACGTTGATGGGCAGCAGGTAAAAGGTCACAATACTGGAAGTCAGTACTACGAGGAAGGCGAGATGCTTGACATCAACAAGCAGTACCAGGTTGCGCTCAGGCGTGCCCACGACACCACCTACATAAAGACCTGCGTGTTCACTCCAACGATGTATGACCAAAGCGAGGTTGATGCCATAACTGCCACAATTTCCGAGAGCGGTTCGAAGACTGCCTCTAATGCTCCGATGAGGGCTAAGGCTCAACTCTACAACAGCGTCGGATTGCTTGTAGGTACGTTTGATTTCGAGGAAGGCACAAACTACTTCGACACCCCTGACGAACCTGGAATATACTTTATGCGCTATATATTCGATGATGGCTCGACTACCACCGTTAAATTCATTGTGAAATAAATAATTCTAACATTATGAGATATTTCAGGTTAGTTGTCATTCTGCTCATTGCCTTTATGATGGTTGTTCCAAACCAGGACGCTATGGCACAAAGACGTAGAAAGAAAAAGAAAAAAGAAGAAAAGGAGAAGAAAGACCTTGGACTTACACATTGCCTCGGTCTCTATGGAGGGCTTGGTTATTCTGCTTTCCTTAATGACATCGAAAAATCAAAGACCCCAGGCGGTGCCGCAGGTATGTTGGGAATACAGTATATGTTGAAAAAACATAAGCCTGGCGATATGAACCCACGCAATATGTTCACATTTGCCGTAGGAATAGAGCCAATGATTCTCAACTCAACACTCAAGATGGACGAGTTCTCTTACTCGGGAGATTATCATTACAATCTCTCGAATAGGAGTGACGTTATGCTTTATAATATGAAGTTCTCAGATTATAAGGAGTCTATGAACCGTCTTTCGCTTAATGTGCCAATCATGTTTGGTGGCCAGTTCAGCCGTTACTACTTCCAGGTTGGGGCAAAGGCAGGTTTAGGTCTTTGGGGTGGCTACAAAACCACTACCGACATTACTACGACTGTTTATGACAATCAGCTTATTGACATTATATCGTCCGTACCTACCCATACGCTCGTAACACGGAACAGCAAGACGACAGGCTCACTTAAGTTTGACCTTGACCTTGTTATCTCTGCCGAGTTTGGTATAGTAATGGACGAGTGGATGCCTGCATCCGCAATGATGGTAGGTAAGGGAAAGAAAAAGATGCCTCTTTCTTATCGTCTTGGACTCTTTATGGATTATGGTGTTATGAACCTTAACCCAGACAAAGGCAGTGAGATACTGGCTACAAACCGTACTGATGATCCTCATACTTTGGCAGAGGTTCATTACAGCGATGGACCTACCATTCCTGGGCCTACAAAAGGTGGGACTAATGACATTTACGCCAATTACAGTTCAATCTCTACCAATTCTTTGCTTGCTTCCGATTACTGGAAGAATGGTTCAAACAAATTGAAATCCTTTGTTTTTGGCGCTAAATTCACTGTGTTGTTCCAGGTTAGTCCACAACCAAAACCAATCAAGAAGAAACCAAGGCCAAGACCAAAACCAAAACAGGTAAAGATACCTACTTATCCTCCATTCTTCTATTGTGTAACCCTCGATGGCGAGACCGACAAGGTTATTCCTGCCCACGTGACCCTTACACGTTTAGACGGCAACAAAGACACTGCTTTCATTGCTCAGGTTGATCCTTCAGTTGGTTTCGTACAGAACCAGATGGTAAGCGAACGCTTCCTTATCAATGTTAAGTGTCGTGGTTATATGGATTATAATGATACCGTTTATCAGATTGACAACGATACTGTCTATGCACAGTTGATGCCAATCAAGAAGAATGCAGTCGTTATCCTCCGTAACCTGCTCTTCGATACTGATAAGACTGTCATTAAGAACACCTCTGTACAGTCACTCGAAGACCTCTATAAACTCCTTAGCGAGAACCCTACTCTTAGGATTCAGATTACAGGTCACACCGATAACGTAGGTAAGGAGAAGTATAACCAGAAACTTTCCGAGGGTCGTGCAAAGGCTGTTTACCAAGAGATGGTTAAACGAGGTATTGATCCTAAACGAATGTCATGGCGAGGTGCCGGCGAAACTGAACCTATCGAGTCTAATGATACTCCAGAAGGTCGTCAGGAGAACCGCCGTGTTGAGTTCATGATTCTGTAATAGTTCTCATCTATATACAACTAAAGACGTCTGGTTCAAAGACGTCTTTAGTTGTTGTATAAATACAATATATTGAATGGAAGGATATACATCTGAGTGGATTCTTTTTATTGGCTCGATACTGATATTTGTAAGTATTCTAATAAGCAAAACAGGCTATAAATTCGGCGTGCCGACACTTTTGCTTTTCCTTGTCGTTGGAATGTGTTTCGGCGAGGATGGGCTTGGCTTGAAATTCGACAGCGTACAGGATGCCCAGTTTGTCGGTATGCTTGGTATGAGTATTATTCTCTTCTCAGGAGGTATGGATACCAAACTTTCGGACATCAAGCCAATACTGAAGCCTGGACTTATGCTCTCCACTTTTGGCGTGGTTCTGATGACCATTATCACAGGAGCGTTTATCTACTCTTTAGGGTTCATACACACCAGGTATTTTGATTTAGTCAAATTCCCTTTGTTGACGGCAATGTTGTTAGCTGCTACAATGTCCTCGACAGATTCTGCTTCTGTCTTCAATATCCTTCGTTCACAGAAAATCAACCTCAAACACAACCTCAAACCTCTCCTTGAATTAGAAAGCGGTAGCAATGACCCGATGGCATATATGTTAACCATCGTACTGATTCAACTTGTCAGTGGTGGCGGTGCTACAAGTCTTGACATTCTTGTTTCATTAATCATCCAGTTTGCTCTTGGTGGTTTTATAGGATTTGCCGTCGGCAAGTTTGCTGTCTTCTCCGTCAATCATTTCAGCCTCAATAACCGTTCCCTTTATTCCATACTTGTCTTGGCGTTTATCTTCTTTACGTTTACCATTACTGATATGGCAAAGGGAAATGGTTATCTTGCAGTATATCTTGCTGGTATTGTCGTTGGTAATAACAAACTTGTCAACCGCAAAGACATTCTCACATTTCTGAATGGTTTGACATGGTTTTTCCAGATTCTTATGTTCCTTCTTCTTGGGCTTCTCGTCCATCCTTCAAAGATGTTTTCCGTTGCATTCCCCGCGATATTTATTAGCCTGTTCATGATATTTATCGCACGTCCTGCCAGCGTTTTTGCTTGTATGCTGCCATTCTACAAGAAATTCCCTTTTCGTGCCATGCATTTTGCTTCATTTGTAGGACTGAGGGGTGCAGCTCCAATTATATTTGCCACCTATCCTGTAGTCGCCAATATCCCAGGCTCAGATATTATCTTTAATATAGTTTTCTTTGTCACCCTATTCTCTCTCTTGTCTCAAGGAATGACTATTGCCCCTGTCGCACGAATGCTCAAACTTGACACACCATACGAAGAGTACGAAAGCGAGTTTGGCATTGAATTGCCTGACGACATCGACCGTAAACTCAGGGATAAGGTTATTTTAGAAGATGACTTGTCAAATGGTTGTCGTATCATGGACATTAAACTTGATAAAGGTACTCTCATTATCCTTGTGAAACGTGGCAATAAACTACTCACCCCTTCAGGCTCGCTTGAATTGTATGCTGGGGATAAACTTCTTCTGATAGATGAACTTCAAAAACAATAAATTATGAAAAAGCTTCTGATACTTTTTTTCGCTATTTCTTCATTTCTCCCTCTTTTTGCGCAAGACTCCAAGTCAGGGCGCGAGATTACCGTCAACAGTGACGATAACCGTAAAAAGGCAATAGAGAAAATCCAGGAACTTGACGACTCTGTCAAAGTTTGGAAAATCACTGGACTGACCTCCCTCAACGTTGGTGCTACTGGGCTTTTCAATTGGTTTGCAGGTGGTAACAGTTCATTCAATATGATTGCTGCTGCCGATTTCTATTTTCTTTATTACAAAAACCATATCGCTTGGGAGACAAACATCAATACTGAGTTTGGTGAGGCATGGGTTGACAACAACAAACATTCATGGCAGAAAACCAATGATAAACTTGAGCTTTCTACCAAGTTTGGCTGGGAATTCAGTAAACATTGGTATTTGACTCTTTTTGGACAGTTCCGTACCCAATATGCTAACGGTTTCGATTATTCCAAGGATGAACTCAGTCTGATTTCCCAGTTCATGTCGCCTTCTTACACTGACCTCTCTGTCGGTATCGACTGGAAACCTAACTCCATTTTTTCCCTTTATTTGTCTCCAGTTTCAGGTCGTTTCACAACCTGTATAGCCAACGACTCTATCCTCAAGGATACTTACCTTGGTCAGGAGTTTATGGCAACTCGTCGTGAACGAGGCGAAAACCCTACTGCTCGTGCCGACCTTGGTTTATCACTCAAGGGTTCTGTCTTATATGATGGGGTAAAGAATCTCAAAGTCATCTCTACGGTCAATCTTTTCACCCCTTATACAAAGAGTTTTGGCAACTTTGACGTTGACTGGAACGTCACCATCTCTTATCAATTTCTCAAGGTACTCAACGTATCTCTCGGCACGCAGTTGAAGTACTATGACTCTGTCAAGATGCAACTTAAAGATGACGACCATCCAACCCAACATGTTCAGTTTAAAGGACAGATAGGTGTCGGAATTGGTTACTCATTCTAACATAACGTGCGCAGGCAATTTCTGACATATTTGTTTTTGGTTTACTGCCTCTTTATCTCTGCCAACCACAATGTGGTCAGTAATATTGACCGTCGGTGGAATGCCGAAAGTGGACTTGACGGACGTGTTATTGCTTTGTGGGCGAGCCATGGGTTGTACTATAATGCCGAGCGTGACCGTTGGCTTTGGCAACGTGCCCCAGTTATGACAACTGTCGAGGATAAATTGACGCTTTCGTATGTGCTCAACTACCTTGAACCTATGCTCGAAAACGCTGGTGCCGAGGTTATCATGCCTCGCGAGCGTGACCCTCAGAGACACGAGGTAATACTTGACAAACAGTGTGTGACCATGAAAGCTATGTCTTCGCGAATGGCTGAGGTTAAGTGGTCACTTGATATTCCTGCTTCTGGTTGGTATTGGGTTTCAGTAAACTATGCATTTAACAAAAATGCGGTTTCTGATGCTACCTTCGAGGTGCATCACGATGGTGGCGTCACACGTTACCAAGTCAACCAGACTCGTGGTTATGGCACTTGGATTTACCTTGGTCGTCACTACTTCCGCAAAGGCTTCCATGTTGCCGTAGTCCTTGGCAATGAGAGTCGTCAAAATGGTGTAGTCGTTGCCCCAATAATCCGTTTTGGTGGGGGGACAGGTGCAAGTGGCGAGAATCGTATTTGGGAGTGTGCCTCCGAATGGCTGAAATACAGTGGCGTTCCCTATTCCATCTATTCTCCAATGAACGGAAAAGACAACTATCGAGATGATATTCGTTGTCGTCCACTTTGGGTCAACTGGCTTGCTGGTGGTTCTTCACAGAACCGTAAGCAAGAGGGGCTTGATATACCTATTGATCTTGCCTTTGCCTTACACACTGACGCTGGAACTTCGCTCAACCAAATCATAGGTTCACTTGTAATCTACTCATCTACATCTGCCGAGAAGCGCAAGGGTAAGTATGAGACCAAGTTCCCTAATGGGATTAACCGTAATGCCAGCCAACGACTTGCCACTATCGTTAAAAGTCAGCTTGTCTCAGACATCCGTCGTCAGATTGAACCAGAGTGGACTGACCGCAAGATTTCCGACCGTCGTTATTATGAGGTGACTTACAATTGTGTTCCTTCCCTTCTCGTTGAACTGCTTTCGCACCAAAACTATAACGATATGCGTTGTGGGCTTGACCCACGTTTCAAGTTTACCGTCTGCCGTGCCATTTACAAGGGTATTCTTCGTTATCTGATAGGTCCTGACGCTGTTGTACAGCCTTTGCCTGTCAACCGTCTCAACGCATTCCTTGACGATGACACCATTGTTCATCTTTCGTGGCATCCTGTCCTTGATTCGCTCGAACCATCCGCTGCTCCCTCGTCATATATTATTTATCGTCGCATTGCTGATGGAGGTTGGGATAATGGCGTTTCCGTCTCTGATACTACTTATTGTGTCAAAATTAAGGTTTGCGAGCTGACATCCTTCAAGGTTGTAGCCGTCAATGATGGTGGCAGAAGCATGGACAGCGAGGTTATGACAGTCGCAATGCCTTCCAATCCAAAAGGTAGGGCAGTAGTGGTCAACTGTTTCGACCGACTTTCCGCACCCCAGGGCATTGACATTCCTGGGTTTGTAGGTTTCTCTCAATATACAGACCGTGGCGTTGACGAGTACTATGACTTTGATTACATTGGCCAGCAGGTTGATTTTGACTATAGCCACCAATGGATTAGTGATGATGCCGCAGGTTGGGGGCACAGTCTTAGCGACCATCAATATAAAATCTCCCTTGGCAATTCGCACGATAACATTCTCCCTCATGCCTCATCGCTTATGGATGCTGACTACATAGTTTGCAGTGCCTCCCGCGATGCCTTCCTTTCTGACTCTGCCACATGGCGTTACAGTCTTCTTGATATGCTTTTCGGTGAGCAACGTGTCACCCGCAACTTCCGTGGCGAGTGTTCATTCCCATTGTTCGACGAACGTCTTCTTTCAGCACTGGAAAATTCGGTGGATTACGGCTCAGACATTCTCATTTCAGGTTCATACGTTGCTTCTGACCCTTTCCTGGACTCTATTTATACTGATGTGCAACGCCTTCGTTATGCCAAATTGATTGGTGCAGGCTGGCGTGCGTCAAATGCTTCGCAGGATGGGCGGGTCGTCTCTGCCGACCGTCGTTTCTCCCTGCGTTTTTGTACGACTTCCGATACTCGAAAATACACTGCCGAAACGGTTGATGCATTTGAACCTACGAGCGACAAATCCTCAGTCCTTTTACGTTATTCGCAGAATGGGCTTCCTGCAGCCGTCTCATGCAACCACGGCAAATCCCGTGTCGTAACCGTGGGTTTCCCCCTTGAATGTCTCTACGATTTGTCAGGTGTTATGAAAATAATGGATTTCTAATTGATATGTCAAACTTGGATAAACTTACAAAATACGATTGCCTGAATTTCGGCTCTTCAAGTCTGCTCAACGAAATAATCGCCAAAGCCGATACTGATTACATTCTTCTCGCCATTCAGGAAATTGAGTGGACGGCAAATGGTCTTGAGCGTCTTGTTCAGGTTATGGATGCCCTTCCACAAACCGCCATACTCTATTGCGACTGTTTCAAGAATGGGGTCATCGTTCCTACTGCCGACTATCAGAGAGGTTCGGTGCGTGACGATTTCAATTTCGGTTCCGTCCTTCTTTTACGCAGTTCTGCCGCCCGAGGGTTTCAAATCCCGCAACTCAAGTTTGCCGCACTTTATTACCTTCGCCTCTTCCTCTCTGTTGGATATGACGTTACCCGTCTAAACGAACCTCTATATTCTGTATCCGAAAACGACAACCGTCTCTCGGGTGCAAAGAATTTCGATTATGTCAACCCTCGCAACCGGGATGTTCAGATTGAGATGGAACAGGCTTTCACTCTATATCTGAAACATATAAACGCATTCCTTGAACCAAACTTCCGCACGATAAACCTTTCGGAAGGTAAGTTCGACTGTGAGGCATCAGTCATTATACCTGTACGAAACCGTGAGCGTACCATCGAGGATGCTGTCCGCTCCGTGCTTCGTCAGCAGACTTCGTTCCCTTTCAACATACTTGTCGTTGACAACTATTCCACTGACAACACCACTACAATCCTCAAAAAACTTTCAAACGAGGATGCACGTATCGTCCATATAATCCCAGATGAAAAGACTCTTGGTATAGGAGGTTGTTGGAATCGTGCCATAGATGATCCTCGTTGCGGTCGTTTTGCGGTACAACTTGACAGTGACGACCTTTATGAGGACGAAAACGTCCTTCAGACCATTGTCGATGCATTCTATGAGCAGGATTGTGGTATGCTTGTCGGTTCATATACTATAACCGACGAAAAGATGAACGTGATACCTCCTGGGCTAATTGACCATCGTGAATGGACTGACGATAACGGAAGGAACAATGCGCTTCGCATAAACGGGCTTGGCGCCCCACGAGCCTTCTATACCCCTCTTGTGCGTAGCATACATTTCCCTAACACCTCCTACGGTGAGGATTACGCCATGGGACTTCGTATCTCGCGTAACTATCGCATAGGGCGTATTTACAAATCGCTCTACCTTTGTCGTCGTTGGGAAGGCAACTCAGACGCTGCCCTCTCCGTTGAACGAGTCAATGCCAACAATGCATATAAGGATAAACTTCGTACAATAGAACTTGAAGCAAGAATACATAAAAATACAAATAATTTATGAGACAATTAATTGAATGCGTTCCTAATTTCTCTGAGGGACGCGACATGGCTGTAATCAAACAGATTACCGATGTTATCGAAGCTGTAGAGGGTGTCAAACTTCTTGACGTTGACCCAGGCGAGGCTACCAACCGCACCGTTGTCACCTTCGTTGGCGAACCTGATGTTGTTTGCGAGGCTGCCTACCGTGCAATCGCTAAGGCTAAGGAACTTATAGACATGCGTCAGCACCATGGCGCACACCCTCGTATGGGTGCTACGGACGTTTGCCCTCTCGTGCCAGTTGCAAACATCACCCTTGAAGAGTGTGCCGAACTTGCCCGCAAACTTGGCAAACGCGTGGGTGAGGAACTTGGTGTTCCTGTCTATGCTTACGAATCTGCCGCATTCACCCCTGAGCGTCGCAACCTTGCCATCTGCCGTAAAGGCGAATACGAGGCTCTCAGCAAACGCTTTGGTGTCAAGGAGGAGAACCCTGACTTTGGCCCTTGTGTCTGGAACGAGGAGACTGCAAAATCAGGTGCTACCGCCATTGGCGCTCGCGATTTCCTTATCGCTGTAAACTATAACCTTAACTCAACCTCTACCCGTCGTGCCAATGCCATCGCTTTCGACGTTCGCGAGAAAGGCCGTCCACAGCGTGAAGACCCAAAGAATGTGACTTCTAAGGTTGTTAAGGATGCTGATGGCAATCCTGTAATGATTCCTGGTACGCTGAAAGGGACAAAGGCTATTGGTTGGTTCATCGACGAATACGGCATTGCGCAGGTTTCTATGAATATCACTGATATCCGCACGACACCTTTGCACGTCGCTTTCGAGGAAGTTTGCCGTTGCGCCGCCCTTCGTGGCGTTCGCGTGACTGGTGTCGAGATTGTCGGCCTTGTGCCTAAATCCGTCATCATCGACGCAGCCAAATATTTCCTCCGCAAACAGCAGCGTTCCGTCGGTATTCAGGAGTCTGAGCTCATCAAGATTGCCGTCAAGTCAATGGGTCTTGACGAACTCAAGCCATTCGTTCCAGAGGAGAAGATTATCGAGTATATGATTGAGGATCGTTCTGCCAAGAAACTGGTTGACCTCACATGCACAGGCTTTGCCGAGGAGACTGCCTCAGAGTCGCCTGCCCCTGGTGGTGGTTCAATTTCTGCTTATATGGGTTCACTTGCCGCCGCTCTCGGCACAATGGTTGCCAACCTCTCAAGTCATAAACCAGGCTGGGATGCACGTTGGGAGTTCTTCTCAGAGTGGGCAGACAAGGGTCAGGCAATGATGTCCCAACTCATCCACCTTGTTGACGAGGATACGAACGCCTTCAACAAGATTATGGCAGTGTTTGCAATGCCAAAGGGTACTGCTGAGGAGAAGGCTGCACGGGCTCAGGCTATGCAGGATGCCACTCTTTATGCAACCCAGGTGCCTCTCCAGACAATGAAGGCATCCTATGCTACCTTCGATATTATCCGTGCAATGGCTGAGGAGGGTAACCCTAACTCGGTTTCTGACGCTGGTGTAGGAGCACTTGCCGCACGTGCAGCTGTCCTTGGAGCCGGCCTTAACGTCAAGATAAACGCCGCAGGACTTAAGGATCGCACTGTTGCCGAGGCCCTTGTTGCCGAGGCTAACCAGCTCATTGCCGACGCTTGCCGTCAGGAGGCAGAAATCCTTGAAATCGTTAATGGCAAAATAAATTGATTAAACTTTTGGTCAATTCAAAAAAAGGTTGTACCTTTGCAACGTTTTTTGATATAACAATTAAACTTTATTTTATGAAAACAAAATCACTTCTTTTTGCCCTCGTGGCAGGTCTCATGCTTATCTCAGGTTGTTCCAAGAACAATGATGACGACTCGGCTTTCAACTGGAAATCAGAATTTCAGCGTGCAATGAAATTCTCTCAAACCCCTACTTACGCAAATGTGGTTAAGGAACTTTTGGGTAGAGGCTACCTTCTCATCCCCGACAAAGGCGAGAACTACTATGCAAAGGTAGATAAGTATGGTGATACATACTACTATGCCTTTACACTTACTGACGGTTATATCAACAATATTGAATTTGGTGTTATCTCCTTGATGAATCCTCAGTCCAAAGCCCTTGACAATAAGGCTTATGCTGATATGGTTCAATATATTGGTGCTGAATACAAGGTTAACGACCAACTCAAGTACATTTTCGGACATGTCTCTTACGATGACATTTCTGGTACCAAGAGTGAATCTGTTTTCCAGAATTATATCCAGAACATTGGTACTGTGGCTAATTGCAACTCTACTGCAATTTGGGACGGTACAGATGGCATCAACCATATTATTATAGATCGTGACCCTGTCACTTTCCACAATATGAGTGTTTCAATTGGCAAGAAAAAATAATTGTTTCCCATAAAGCGCAAGGCACTATTTTTCAATAGTGCCTTGCGGTTTTTCTCATTTCGGGTGAGAACTATGAATATCCGCAAGCGTATTTTCCTGGTCGTCGAATCCAACCTAGAAATCACACATTGGAAGAACGACAAACTCAGCACAATCTATGATGCTGTGATGCTCTCTGCGATTTTCATGGGGCTTCTTCCGCTAATGTTCCTCAAGTCAGCTCCTTGGCTTGTTGCTTTTGACATCATCTCTTGCGTTTGTTTCATAATCGACTACCTCCTCCGCCTTATTACAGCCGACTTCAAACTTGGCAAACGTTTCGGCAAGTGGGCATTTTTCATCTACCCCTTTACTTTTATGGCGATTATTGACCTTCTCTCCATCCTCCCTACGGTCAGTGCGCTTAACCAGACCTTCAAGGTATTCCGTGTTCCTCGTCTCTTCAAGATTATTCGTGTTGTCAAGGCATTCCGCTACTACGAGCCTCTCTACGTCGTTTGTCGGGTACTCAAGAGAGAAAGGCAGATTCTCCTCACGGTTCTTGTCTTCGCTATGTTCTACATCTTTGTCATTGCGCTCATTATGTTCAATGTCGAGGCAGAGACAGTAATCAATGGCAAACCAGTTTTCGCCAATTTCTTCGAGGCTCTCTATTGGTCCACTTGCACCCTCACCACCATCGGTTACGGTGACTTCTGTCCTACATCCACCCTTGGCCGTCTGATATGTATGCTCTCCGCTCTTGTCGGGCTTGCCATCATCGCACTACCATCTGGTGCCATCACTTCCGCCTACATGGACGAAATCCGCAAAAAACGCAACAAATAAGGCACTATAACGTTTTTATTGATTAAGTTCCACTAAGGGATTATGAGTGGGTTTATTCACCGAATTTGATACTCCCCATCTCCAGCCCCCTCCTTGGGGAGGGGGCTGGGGGTGGGGAGAATCCAATTCTGTGAATAAACATTGTTTCAACTCAATCGATTCGTTACAGAGCTTATCTTTGATGCTATAAGCATCAGATATGATAGCTATCCATTCCTATGGTTGGTAAACGAATCATTCAAAAAGGTATTCAGACAGGTGAGGGTACACAAGAAAAATAACTGTTCGGAAAAAACTGTTTTTTGACAGTTAACAAGTTAATATGTAATGTTTTGAAAGGCGAACAGTTTCCCGAAAAAACTGTTCGAAACTGTTCGCCCGCTTGCCTCGTGAAAAAACCAAAAATCCTGTTAAATTCAAAAGTCCTCATTTCTCGATTAAGAGACTTTACCCAAATGCAAACCAAACTTAAAAAAGAGCAAGCCCAAAGCAACCCCTACCGAACCATAGAATAACCCGTGAAACCAAAAAAACACTCTCGCAAATGTTAAAATTCGCACTCCATTATTTCAGTGATAACCATTATTTCATTACGTTTTGATAGATTTTTCAATAAAACCACACGCATAAAACAGGCGAACAGTTTCGAACAGTTTTTTCGTGAAACTGTTCGGGACTCAAAATGCAGCCTGATAGACGATTAAGTTTCAAAAAACAGTTTTTCCCGAACAGTTATTTTTCTTGTGTACCCCCACTCACCCGAAAAAAACAAACGCCCATACCTAATGCCTAATTCTGTGAATATACATAGCTCTATAACGCTTCGTGTGATTACTTTGTATGCAAACACAAAGCGCTTTAGGCGCGACATAAATCAGCCTACGGTGTAAATCCTGGGTAACAAGGCATTACCAGCAGGTCGTATCGGTGTACATCGTGTCCAGGTTCTCCATGTACTTCTTTCATTCTGCAACCAGTATCTCCTAAAACATGCTCTACCTGAACGCTAAAATCAAACAAACC
>JAKSNS010000031.1 GCA_024399545.1 Paludibacteraceae bacterium | reverse complement strand
TTTATTTGTAACTTTGCAAGTCGTAATTATTTATAAAAGGAAATACTATTATGGAAAAATGTAGTGTTGCTTGTGAATATTATTCCTTGTCTTTCAGTGAATTAAATTCTCTTCAACAAAAACTTGTTGAAGCTGCAAAAGTTGCCACATCTCATTCTTATTCCCCATATTCTCATTTCTCGGTCGGTGCTGCGGTCTTGCTTGATAATGGTATTATTGTTTCTGGTTCAAATCAGGAGAATATTGCTTATCCTTCTGGTCTTTGCGCTGAACGGACAGCAATGTTTTCTGCCAATTCGCAGTACCCTGAATCTGCTCCAATTGCAATTGCGATTGCTGCATATACTAATGGTGCTTTTGTCGAAAAACCAATAACGCCTTGCGGTGCTTGTCGTCAGGTGTTGATTGAGTCTGAACAACGTTTCAACCATCCAATAGAATTGATGCTCTATGGAGAAAAACAAATCCTATTAGTAAAGAATGTGTCGTCATTAATGCCACTTTCTTTTGATTTCTAATCTGATAATTGACTTGCTATGAAGTTTATGAAACGCATTGATGCTTACGTCTTGAAGAATTTCCTGACGCTCTTCTTTGCGACATTCTTTATAAGTTCGTTTATCCTCATTATGCAGTTCCTTTGGCTACAGATTGACGATATCGTTGGTAAGGGTGTGCCTTTTGGGGCGATTTTGCAATTCTTTGGTTATGCTTTGCTCTCGCTTTTCCCTATGGCTCTTCCTCTTGCCATACTTCTTGCTTCCCTTATGTCATTTGGAAATATGGGTGAACGACTTGAACTTCTTGCTATGAAGTCTGCAGGCATTTCCCTTTTCAGGATAATGCGCTCACTCTCTTATTTTATTGGGGGAATTGTCATTGCTGCTTTCCTTTTTTCAAATTATGTCATTCCTCTTGCGCAAACCAGGATGTGGACACTTCTTTTCAGCATTCGTCAGAAATCACCTGAAATCAGCATTCCCGTCGGTGAATTTTATTCTGGAGTCAATGGTATGAAGTTCTATGTTCGCTCAAAAGATAGGGAAACAGGTGCGCTTCTTAATGTAATGGTATATGATTTTTCCCAAGGTTTTGCAAATGCCAGCGTGACCACTGCGGATACCGTTTTTGTTCGTATGACTGAAGACAAAATGAATATCAAATTGATTTTCATTCAAGGGGAGACATTCGAGAACATACGCAATGACCAGAATTTCCAGACAAGTGGTGTTCCCTATCGCAGGGAAACTTTTCGTCGTAGGGATGTCCTTATAGATTTTGATGCCAATTTCAACGTTATGGACGAGGAGTTCCTCGAAAGCCAGCACGTCGCAAAAGATGTGTCCAGATTGAACAAGGATATTGATTCTATAAAGTTTGTCCAAGACTCTCTTCGTGGCTGTTATGCTGATATTCTTGTCAATCAACGTGTTGTTGCCCCTATTTTCAATAGGATTGATTCTATACAGTTAGCCTCTGTTGGAACTCCTTTGGATGCTGATTCGCTCTTTTTCTCACTTCCAGTCAACAAAATGACGGCTGTTGCAAAGTCTTTGGATAATACAATTGGAAATGAGGTGTCTGAGGCTGTTT
This sequence comes from Paludibacteraceae bacterium, assembly GCA_024399545.1. GTDB lineage: Bacteria > Bacteroidota > Bacteroidia > Bacteroidales > Paludibacteraceae > Aphodosoma. The sequence continues at coordinate 28,163 of JAKSNS010000031.1, read as the reverse complement.
ACCAAACTGCCGTTATTTCTGACGCTGACTCATACTTTATTCGCCATGCAATAGAGTGGCATCGCAAATTTACGCTCTCTTTCGCATGTCTGATATTCTTTTTCATAGGTGCTCCTTTAGGAGCGATTATACGCAAGGGTGGTCTTGGAATGCCTATTGTCATTTCCGTATGTCTGTTTATCGTTTATTATATTGTTGATACATCTGGCATTAAAATGGCTCAGGAGATGGTAGTTCCAGTATGGGTTGGTCTTTGGCTTAGTTCCGCCGTTTTACTTCCTATAGGTGTTTTTCTGACTTATAAGGCTGCGAAGGATTCCGCGTTGTTCAATACAGATGCTTATAAATTGTTCTTCGGCAGGGTTTGGCTGTTTATAGATAAGCATATTGTGTCGATAATGAAGAAATATAAACATTAACTATGATAAATACAATTGAAGAGGCTCTTGCCGATTTCCGTGAAGGCAAGTTCCTTATAGTGGTCGATGACGAAGACCGTGAGAATGAAGGCGATTTCATTATCGCCGCTGAGAAAATCACGCCTGAGAAGGTGAATTTCATGCTGAAGAATGGCCGTGGTGTCCTTTGTGCGCCTCTGCCTATCAGCCGTTGCAAGGAATTGGAGCTTGACTATCAGGTTCAGAGAAACACGTCTGTCCTTGGAACGCCGTTTACCGTGACTGTCGATAAACTGGAGGGTTGCACGACTGGTGTCTCGACGCATGACCGTGCCGCCACAATCCGTGCTTTGGCAGACCCAAACAGCAAACCTTCGGATTTCGGTCGTCCTGGTCACATTAACCCTCTTTACGCTCAGGATAGGGGAGTGCTGCGTCGTGCTGGACATACGGAGGCTTCTATTGACCTTGCCCGTCTCTCGGGTATGTATCCCGCCGCTGCTCTTATCGAGATTATGAACGAGGATGGAACGATGGCGCGAATGCCTCAGCTGATTGAGATTTCAAAGAAATTCGGCATCAAGATAATCACTATCAAAGATATTATTGCTTACCGACTTCGTCAGGAGTCTATTGTCGAAAAAGGTTTGCAGGCTCATCTTCCTACGCGTTACGGTGATTTCCAGATTATTCCTTTCCGCCAGAAATCCAATGGCCTTGAGCATGTTGCATTGATAAAAGGTGAGTGGAAAAAGGATGAACCTGTCCTTGTCCGTGTTCATTCTTCATGTGTTACAGGTGACATCTTCGGTTCTTTGCGTTGTGAGTGTGGCGAACAGTTACATAGGGCTATGGAGACTATCGAAAAGGAGGGTAAAGGTGCCATTGTTTACCTTAATCAGGAGGGACGTGGCATTGGTCTTATGAATAAAATAGCTGCTTATACCTTGCAGGAGAAGGGTGTTGACACTGTTGACGCTAACATCCAACTTGGTTTTCAGGCTGATGAACGTGATTACGGTGTTGGTGCTTCAATCTTGCATGAACTTGGGATTACCAAAATGCGCCTTATGACCAACAACCCTGTCAAGCGTATTGGCCTTGAAGGCTATGGCCTTGAAATAGTGGAGATTGTGCCTATAGAAATAGAACCAAACGAGTTCAATGAGCGTTACCTTTGCACGAAAAAGGAACGTATGGGACATAATTTGCATTTGAAATAATTTAATATAAGAGAGTCGTATGTCTAATCTTGTTGCTATCGTAGGTCGTCCGAATGTCGGGAAATCGACCATTTTCAACCGTCTCACGCAGACCCGTCACGCTATCATCAGCGAGGAGGCAGGTACGACGCGTGACCGTCAATATGGTTACTGCGAGTGGAACGGCCGTGAGTTCTCTGTCGTGGATACTGGTGGTTGGGTGGTGAACTCTGAGGATGTTTTCGAGGAGGAAATCAACCGTCAGGTCTCTGTCGCCATTGAAGAGGCTGATGTTATTCTGTTCGTCGTTGATGTTGTGAGTGGAATAACGGATCTCGACCAGTTTGTCGCCAAGATTCTCCGTAAGTCTGGCAAGAAAGTCGTCGTCGTGGCTAACAAGGTGGATAATTACAGTCTTCAGTATCAGGCGGCTGAGTTCTACGGCCTTGGACTTGGCGACCCATACATTCTTTCGGCCGTTTCGGGTCTTGGTTCGGGCGATTTGCTTGACCACATCGTGCCAATGCTCAAACCTGAGAATGTGGAACGGTTGGATGACCTTCCGCGTTTTGCCGTTGTGGGGCGTCCTAATGCCGGGAAATCCTCAATCATCAATGCGTTCATCGGCGAGGACCGCCATATCGTGACTGACGTTGCGGGGACCACAAGGGATTCAATATATGTGCGTTATAACAAGTTCGGGCATGACTTTTATTTTATTGACACGGCGGGAATCCGCAAGAAGTCGAAGGTTAGCGAAGATGTGGAGTATTATTCTGTCATGCGTGCAATCCGTGCGATTGAGAATGCGGATGTGTGCGTGCTGATGGTTGATGCGACAAGGGGAATAGAGAGTCAGGACCTGAACATTTTCTCGATTATTCAGAAGAACAGGAAGGGGCTTGTGGTGTGTGTGAACAAATGGGATTTGGTGCCAAGCAAGACTGCCAAGGATATAAAGGCGTTTGAAAACGCCATCCGTGAGCGTCTTGCGCCATTTACTGATTTTCCTATCGTGTTTGCGTCGGCTCTGACCAAACAGCGTATCTATAAGGTGATTGAGGTCGCACTGAGCGTTTATGAGAATAAGAAGCGCAGAATTCCCACCTCTCAGCTCAATGATTTCATGCTTCCTCTCATCGAGAATTTCCCGCCACCAGCAATCAAGGGTAAGTACGTGAAAATCAAATTCGTCAGTCAAGTGCCAGAAACGCAAGTGCCTACGTTTATCCTATACGCCAACCTGCCGCAGTATATCAAGGCTCCTTATCTTCGTTTCCTGGAAAATAAGTTGCGTGAGAATTGGGAGTTCAGCGGTACGCCGATGCTGATTTTCCCAAGGCAGAAATAACAAGGAGGAAAAGTCACTATACCCCCAAGTTTTTAGGTGAAATTATTGAAATTATTGAAATCGTCAGGGAATTTAGTTTTTGAGTTTCCTGTTTTTATGGTACGGTTGGGCTTGCTCTTTTCTTGCTCTTTTGTGTTGTGAGTTTGTATGCGCATTTTGAGGTTGCGCCTCAGTATGCGATTTCAATAATTTCAATAATTTCACCTTAAAAGTTGGGGGTGGTTTTTATTTGTCTTGCTTTTTTGGGGTTTACCGATAATGCAAATTCATCCAATTTTCGTGCTCTATAACGAATAGAAAGGGGTGATTCCTTCTATTCGTTACTTTGAGTTTTTGCCTGGGCTTTTTTTCCGGCACGTTCTTCACGTTTCTTTTTCCTTGCCTCCCTCCTTTCTTTTCTTTCAACTTTTCCTTGTTCTATCTGCCGCTTGATGGTCTGGCTCAGTTCTTTGCCATTGTTGAAATTCTCAGTCCAAAGCAGTCCCACGCCTTGTGTCCTCAACCCCTTTTTGAACTCTTTATAGTCATTCGTATGTGTGTATGCCTTGATTCTCAACTGTCCTGATTCTACAAGCTTATATTCAAAATCGAAGTCCCCAATAAAGTTGTTGTTTGAACTATTGTTGCGGTAGCCGACATTCCCGTTTATCAGAATCCTGTCTGTTGGTGAGTATTGGAAGTTGAACTCATACTCATATTCATCTTTATTGCTTGTCGTGCCGTTGTCTGTTTTCCTGAAGTTTACGCCGAAGTCCCATTTGTCGAACATCTGTGACGCCCAGTTGTTTATCTGTGCGGAAATGGTGGATGACACGGCTGAGTAAATCTCGTTTTGGGAGATGAATGACGAGTTGTCCATTGATTCCGCCTTTATGAATTTGCCGAGCAACAGAAGCGCTATCACTTCACGGTAAAGTTTTTCCGGCGAGTCAATTGCCTTTTGTACTGCCATTTTGATTTCGTCGTCGCTTGACGGTAGGTCTATGTTGAAATTGATGGTTGGTTGGATAAGGTTTCCTGAGATATGCAGTTGACATTGAACAGGTACAGTCGTGCGTGCCACATTGACCAAATCTGCCTCGCTCAGAAGGTCAGCTATGTTGGCGTTGAGTTGGTAATAGCCTTCGATGTCGAGTTTCGCATTTAGTGGGTCGCCTGACCATGTGATGTTACCTCCTTCCTTGAAATTGAACTCTTTGCGTATAACTTCTTGAAGGGTAAATACATACAAACCAGATATGACATTCAAGTCACCGTAAAGCTTTAGGTCGGATTTGCTGATGTCGTAAGCCATCTGAAGGTTCCCGGATAGCCGTGCGTCAAGTTTGTCACCGCTTTTCGAGTTCGTTATAACCGTAGCTTCAGTTTGCGGGCAGATGTCTATCAGTAGGTTTACGCGTAAATTGCTTTTCGGAGACTCGTCAATCGTTGCTTTTTCTTGCTTTTTTGTTTCGACGAACGTTATGAATGAGTTTTCCGTTGCTGTGTAATTGTCTATTGGGAAATTGATTTTTGTTTGTGGCTCGGTTCTTGCTTTTCCTGCTATCGCTATGTCGTTTGTCGGGCCATAAATCATTATGTCACCTGTGGCAAGTATTTTGCCAAAGAATGTCGGGTTTTCGGCTCTCGTCGTATTCATCACCTGCATGGTGTCACAGTGTATGGCAAGGTCTAATTCCATGTCTTTGAAGTAATTGTGCTTGATGTTCCCCTCCAAGCGTCCTTTCCTGCCATTTTCGTCAGTTAATGCTATTTCCCCGAAGTCTATGATGTCTTTCGTCAGTTTTATTGAGTCTGTGAAGAAAAAACTCGTGTTCAAAAAGTTGACCTTCAGCGAGGCGTCTTTTGCCAATACATCCGCATCTACTGCCACATTTCCGTCTTTGCCGTAGATGTGTACGTCCCCATAGCCTTGCCCGGAAACTGTTCCGAAAATATCCTTGATGTAGTGGTTTATGAAGCCTAATTCCAACCCGTTGGCTTTCCCTTGTATGTCGAGCGAGTCTTTGTTGAAGAAGTAGTGTCCATCCAAAACCGCTGACGTGTCGGCACTTGAAAAGACTTGTCCGTAGAAATCAAGGTTGTTGTTTTGTGTGTCGAAACTGCATTTTGCTTTCATAATTCCGACCTCAGCGCCGTTAAATATGAATGGGGTGGAGGAGGCGTCAAGGTTGATATGTGGGTCGTCTGATTTGATGTTCGATAGGTGGCTTTCGGCTGAAAGTCGTCCTCCAAAAGATAATGCGACTTCGCGAGGCAGCATTTCGCTGATATATTCCAACGTCAGGTCTTCTATCTTGACATCCAGTGTGTCGGTTGCTTGGTCGGAAATTTTGCCGTTTACGGCTATCTGTTGCCCACCTTCTGAAGTAATGCTGAAATTGTCAATGTTTATTGACTCGTCTTTGAACTGTATGTTAGAGTGGCCGAAAAGCCATGGTGTGCCGTGGAGCATGAATTGCGTCGGAAGCACCTCCAAATTGGTTGTCCATTTGTCATTTTGCTCTTCGAATGTCGTCTTTGTCATCAATTCCCCACCAAATTCCACCTCGTTTGATTTTACGTTTTCCCAAACCAAAGACGATGTGATTGTGCCGTTGTCCATTTTGACGTTGAACGTTCCTTCCACATGACCTAATTTGATGTCAGTCTCTGTCTTTAGTTTCAGGTTTACACCTTGGTAGTTGTTGATATTCAGCAATGTATTGTCGAAAGTACTGCTTCCGTTAGTGATGTTTGGCACTATGAAGTAAGATGAAATCCTATTACTTTTTGATTTGTATGAGAAGTGGCCGGTTGATGCCTCTGTGGTGTACCAAGGGATTTCAATAGACTTCATCAGCCTTTCCAATGGCTCAATCTCAAAAGAGATGGTGATGTCAGTCTCCCCCGCAGCTTTGCCTATGTTCAGGTCTTGTAGCCTTGGCAGGTTTTTACCGAGGGTGCTTATCAGGTTTTTGTGAATCTCATCAACTTTGTAATGACCATATATATTGCCATTTATGAGGTCGGATTTTATGTCTAAGTGATTTGTGTCGTTGTTGTTTACTGCCTCAAATTCAATGCTGTCAAGATGGAATGTTTTCTCATCGTTGACTATGTCCAAGCCACTTATGTTCACTTTGCCGTTGACATCGTTTATGTTTGTCAACGTTACATCCATGTCTATGCCAAGCGAGAATGAGGTGTTTTTGTTGTCCTGCAACAGATGGAGTTCCCATGGCCTGACGTTCTCTATTGTCGAGGTTAACGAGAATCTTTTATTGATGTCGTTAAGAACGAGTGTCCCATCAAATCGCAATTTCCCGTTAGGGTCATCCATAAGGACTTTGCCAGCGAACATTTCGTTTGTCAACCTTCCGTCCAAAGATATGTTTTTGTATGTATAGTTCTTGAAAGTGGCTTTGTCAATATTGCCCGACATTATGATGTCGTATTTGCCATTTTCGTTGAAGTGTGCCTTCGTGTTGATTTTAACCTCTGTTTGTCCTAATCCCAGTTCAGGCTTGTTGATTATTTTCCCCACGTCAATGGTTGTTGTGCCAATATACCCGATGAAATCGAGGTTTTTCAGCGAATCTTTCGACGAAATCTCAAGGTCTGTGTGTACTTTCCCTTGTGCCGTTGACAGGTTTCCAATCAGTTTTACGTCTTGGGGATTGCCTGAGATTGTGCCATTGTAATCGCAAACTCCTAATTGATCGAGTTCTTTAGGCAAAGTTATATCCTTTGCCGTTATGTCTCTTACCAACGTGCTTATGGCTTTTGAACTGAATCTGAGGTCTGTAATATCCAATTCCGCCTGAAGCGAATCAAGTTTCGTTGCGTTTTGTACGTTTATACTTGCTACGAGGAAAATGGATTCGTCATAGTCCAACCTGATTTTCTGTGTCTCTATTTGGTCAAACGTACCTTTGGCGTCAAGCTCAAAATGTATAGGCTTATCCATTTTATTTAGTTGAGGGACAAGCCAACTGATGTCTTGTGGAACGAATGTTGAGGGCGAAAGATTGATTAGGTACGACGAGTTTCCCCAATCTATGGATTTGTCGTTTTTGTATGCGTAGTCAATCTTTGCAGCGTCCAATTTGATTTTGCTGTTCCGTAAATCGACTTCAAGGTTTCTCACTCCCAAAATATGGTCGTTGGCAAGGAGTTTAAGTTTAAGGTTATCCAACACTTTCTTTTCCTTTTTGCAGAAGTCCATTCCATTTATTTCTGCCTTAATCTCTGACTGACTGTCGATTTCAAATTTCGCATTGGTGTTTATGTGCCTGATGTCTATGTCTGTACTGTCTCGCCAATCTCTGTAATGTATTTTTGCCTCTTTCAGTTCTATGGATTTTATGCTAATGTCAGGCATTTGGCTTGTAGTGTCTGTAGGGAATGCGTCAATGATGAATTGCAGGTTTGTCACGCTGTCTTGCGTAACGTATATGTTAGCCGAAAGCCCGTCGATATAGATGTTTTTGATGACGATTTTTTTGTTGATTAGCGGCAGAAGCTTCATCTTCAGTTTCAGATTTCCAAAACCAAGCATCTCTTCTCCTTGTTGGTCTGCCAAGCTTACCTCTTCAAGTTCCAAGTCAGTTAGGTGGCTGATTTTGACTTTGCCGATTGACAATGTTGTGCCAAGCGATTCGCTGAGGTATGACGCTGCATATTTTGCGAGAAAAGTCTGCACTGTGCTGGTACTCAGTGCTATTATGGGCAAAATTAAAATAAGTAGAAAACTTATTTCAATGATACGCCTTGTTTTTCTGCTTTTTTTCATAACTTTGCAGTCGCAAATCGTTTGTGACAGTTAACACGTTTTTTTGATATGATTATCTTAGGTATTGAGTCTTCGTGCGATGATACTTCGGCAGCAGTATTACGGGATAACTGCTTGTTGTCAAATGTTATAGCCTCACAATCCGTTCACCAACTCTATGGAGGGGTTGTGCCTGAACTTGCTTCGCGTGCGCATCAGCAGAATATCGTTCCTGTGGTTGATACCGCACTGAAAAAGGCGGGAATCACGGCGAAATCCGTCGATGCCGTTGCTTTTACCCGTGGTCCAGGTCTTATGGGGTCTCTTGTTGTCGGCACATCTTTCGCCAAAGGTTTCGCCCTCGGATTGAACATTCCTTTGATTGAAGTCAACCACCTTCAGGCGCACGTTATGGCTCATTTCATTTGTGAGCCCGACACCCCTTCGCGTATTCCAGAGTTTCCTTTTCTCTGTCTGCTTGTCTCTGGCGGCAATTCCCAAATCATTCAGGTCAATGCCTATAATGATATGAAAATCCTTGGTCAGACCATCGACGATGCGGCAGGCGAGGCTTTTGATAAATGCGCCAAGGTTATGGGGCTTCCTTATCCTGGCGGACCTGTCATTGACAAACTTGCCCAGGAAGGCAATCCACAGGCTTTTCATTTTGCCCGCCCTAACATTCAAGGTCTTAATTACAGTTTCTCAGGACTAAAGACTTCGTTCCTATACACTTTGCGCGATGCTTTGCTCAACGACCCTGATTTCATCGAGAAGAACAAAGCCGATTTGTGTGCCTCTTTGCAATTTACTGTCGTTGACATTCTTATGCGCAAGGTTGACAAGGCTGTTCGTCAGACTGGCATCAAGCGTCTTGCTGTCGCAGGTGGCGTCTCTGCTAATTCAGGTCTTCGTAATGCTTTCGTGCAATATGGGGCGAAACATAATGTCGAAATCTTCATCCCTAAATTCTCTTATACCACCGACAACGCCGCTATGGTTGCTGTCGTTGGTTGGTTCAAGTACCGTGATAAGGATTTCTGTGACATCTCTTTGCCTCCTTTTGCTCGTGTCGTCGTTAAGGGGGGTTCTATTAATTAGGTCGGGACGACTTTGAAGTTTATTTTTAGCAGATTGCTTTTTTTCATGTTATGTTTAACACTATCAGAAAATATTGGGAGAAAATCAGTCCTGAGTACCGCGGGATTGTTTTCTTCCTTATTGCCCTTTTCTCTTCCAATTTCATTTGGAAGTTGACCATTTCTGGCACCGAAATCGAGGATGCCGTGTCTGTGACTTTCCTATGGTTTGATGTCTCGGGTATTTTCAGGGCAGTCATGTATCATTCTGCCTATACCGCACATGTAATGCTCGATTTTTTCGGTGTTCACCACATTTTGGTTAACAATGTGATAAGTTTCGCCAATGGCAATTCAATGTCTGTTATTACTGGTTGTACAGCCATAAAACAAGTGTTCATTGCTTGTTGTATCTTCACTTTTTCACGTGGTCCTTGGTTGCATAAGCTTTGGTATGTACCTCTTGCTCTGGTGTTTTTGGCTTGCTTTAATATCGTCAGGCTTTTCCTGCTTTCCTTCGTGGTTCGCGATTGTGTAGATATGTTCGAGTTCTACCATGCCTTTGTCCTCAAGTATGTTTTCTATGGCGTTTTGCTTGTTTTGTGGTACATTTGGGACGAATACTTGCGGATTAGGTTGTCATAGTTTTCCAACCTTGATGTCGCGTATCATCAACTGTGTGTTAGTCGTGCCGTTGAATGTGTTGTCTTCCAGCGTGAAGACTATATCCAATGGGTTGAACACTTTAAGGTCTTGGCAGAATGACGCCATCCTGAACGCTATGCCGTTCATAACGTTTTCCGACGAGTCGTCGGTCAATTCCAGTTTCAGGTGTTCGTTTCCCTTGCCTACTATTTTGCTGCTGCCATTGTAGTCGAAAACCCTACGTGTACAGAACACTGGCCTTGTGTTCCCTGGTCCAAAAGGCTCGAATTGTCTGAGGATACGGATGAATTTCGGCGTTATTTCCACGAATTTCAGCACTGAGTCTATCTCTATCTGAGGTGTCAATTGACTCTCCTCGATGTTTTCTGACACGTATTTCTCAAAGCGTTCTGTGAATTCTTCCAGGTTCTCCTCCTTGAGCGATAGTCCTGCGGCGTATGTGTGTCCGCCGAAGTTCTCCAACAAATCCCTGCACGAGTCAATGGCTTTGTAGAGGTCAAATCCGTGGACTGACCTTGCCGAGCCGCTCACCAGCCCGTTGGCTTTCGTCAGCACGATCGTTGGTTTGTAATATTTTTCCGTCAACCTTGAGGCGACGATGCCGACGATTCCTTTGTGCCACGCGCTGTTATAAACGACGATGGTGCTTTTTTCCTCGATGTCACCGCGTTCAGTGATTATTTTTTCGGCTTCTGCTGTCGTTGTCTTGTCTATATCCTTGCGCTCTTCGTTGTAACTGTTTATGTTGTTGCTTATTATTTGCGCTTGAATGTTATCGTTTGACACCAACAGTTCCACGACCTCACGCCCTGACTTCATTCTGCCTGATGCGTTTATGCGTGGTCCTATCTTGAACACTATGTCGTTGATGGTTAGTTCTGTAGGGTGATTGTTTTTATGGTCTTTGTTCGACAGTCCGCAGGTGTCTATAATTGCTTGTAACCCTTTCGAAGGGTGTTCATTGAGCCTTTTTATGCCATAGTGTGCCAAGATTCGGTTCTCTCCCGTAATAGGCACAATGTCAGACGCTATGCTTACAGCCACAAAGTCCAGGAGTTGTTCCAGATGGACGAAATCTATGTTGTTGTTCTGTGCGAACGCTTGCATGAATTTGAACCCTACGCCGCAACCTGAGAGGTGTTTGTATGGATAGTTGTCGTCTGCTCTTTTCGAGTCAAGGACAGCAACGGCTTGTGGCAGTGTGTCGTCCGTTGTGTGGTGGTCGCAGATGATTACGTCAATGCCTAAGTTCTTGGCGTATTCAACCCTCTCAATTGCTTTTATGCCGCAATCCAAGGTTATTACAAGTTTTACGTCGTGTTCGCTTGCATAGTCGATTCCCTCTTTTGATAGGCCGTAACCCTCTTTGTATCTGTCGGGAATGTAGTAGTCCAACTGTGACGGATGGACGTAGTTCTGTAGGAATTTATAGACCAGCGCCACCGCCGTGGTGCCATCTACGTCATAATCGCCGTAAATGAGAATGTTCTCTTTCTTTTGCAACGCTTTGTTCAGTCGCGCGACGGCTTTGTCCATATCTTTGATGAGGAATGGGTCGTGCAACTGCGACAGCTCAGGGCGGAAAAAGGCCTTTGCTTCGTCAAAGGTGCTGATGCCGCGCTGTACCAACAGTTTTGCCATTACCGGCGATATTCCCAAAGCATTTGCAATGAAATTTTGTTTTTCTTCTTCCTCAGGCGATAATCTTTTGATAATCCACTGATTCTGCATTTATGTTGTGTTTTTATTTTCTCGTTTTATTCAAACTGCAAATTTACGAAAAAAAAATGACTTGAACCCTTTTTTTCTCAGTTTTTTTTCTCTATCTTTGCACTCGGTTTTCAGATGGAGGTTTTTATGTTTGACAAAGATGATTTGCGTCAGGCTCTTCAGACAATACGTAAGGGTGGGGTAATCCTCTATCCTACTGATACTGTGTGGGGATTGGGCTGTGATGCTACTAACGAAAAGGCTGTTTCACGTATCTATGAAATTAAACGTAGGTCTGAGTCTAAAGCGTTGATTTTGCTTGTCGATTCTGTCGCCCGTGTGCAAAATTATGTCGTCGATTTCCCTGATATAGCTTTCGATTTGCTCGATGTTGCGGTCTCTCCTACGACCATTATTTACGATAAGGCGAAAAATCTCCCACAAAATCTTGTCGCTGACGACGGAAGCATCGCCATCCGTGTCACCTCCGAACTTTTCTCTAATGCCCTTTGTGCGGCTGTTCATGTGCCACTCGTTTCTACCTCCGCTAATGTCTCTGGCGAGCCTGCGCCTGGCTGTTTTAACGAGATTTCCCACGAAATCATCGATGCTGTCGATTATGTGGTCAAGTTCCGTCAGGATGATGTGGCCAAGTCAAAGCCCTCTTCTATTATCAAACTCGGTGCATCTGGTCAGGTGCGAATAATAAGGTGACTTATGACAAAACGGCAACTGTTTTTTTATGTTTTCTTCGATTTCATCGCTTCCCTGATTGTGTGGTTGCTCTTTTATCTCTACCGCAGGGTGACGAACGATTTCTTCTTTTCGCCTGTTCCAAACCCTTCGTTGATTCTCCCTTCTTACTCTCTTGCGCTCTCTGCAATGTATTTCCCTGTCATTTCGCTTGCCGTGCATTATCTGTCGGGTGCTTACATAATCACCTCACGTCGTTTTCGCTTGAGGGAACTTTTCACAACTTTGGTGGCTACTTTCGTCATCTCTGTCGTTATTTATTTTACTATGTTGGTTGACGACGAGGTAGTATCTTACGAGTTTTATTATCAATCTTTCCTCATCCTTTGGTCTCTGCTCTTTTTATTTACATATCTTTTCCGCGCTGTTCAGACTTGGCGGCAGATGGGCTTTTTTCATCTTTCCAATATCACGTTAGATAAGAAAAAGTTCGATTCCATCGACATTATGCCTGCTTGGCAGTGGGCTTTCAAACGTGCTTTCGATGTCATTTCCAGCATTGCCGTATTGCTTCTCCTCTCTCCTTTTTTCCTCATTATTGCCGTCATAATAAAACTTGACTCTGAAGGCGCAATCTTCTATACGCAGGAACGTATTGGCAAGAATGCGAAGCCTTTCCGTATTATCAAGTTTCGTACTATGTGTCGTGATGCTGAACTATCCGGCCCTGCTTTGACTGCCGAGAACGACAGCCGCATTACCCGCATTGGTGGTTTCCTCCGTCGTTATAGGGTTGATGAGCTTCCTCAGTTTATAAATATACTCAAAGGTGAAATGTCTGTTGTCGGTCCACGCCCCGAACGTCCTTTTTTCATCGAACGCATTACTGAGGTCGCACCTCGTTACTCCGAATTGTACAAGGTGCAACCTGGCCTTTTGTCTTGGGGGCCTATCAAGGTTGGTTATAGCGACACTATCGGGAAAATGGTTCGCCGTCTTGATTACGACATAGAGTACATTAACAATATGTCCCTATCTACTGACATCAAAATCATTATCCTCTCCTTCAGCGTCGTTATGCTGGGTAAAGGGCGATAGATAATGCCTCCTGCATTGTGTCGGCATAGTGGAACGTCAGCCCCTCTATATACTCTTTGTTGATTTCCTCTATATCTTTCTTGTTCTCTTTGCAGAGCAGTATCTCCTTGATTCCAGCGCGTTTTGCCCCTAAGATTTTCTCTTTTATACCTCCTACTGGCAACATTTTGCCTCTCAACGTTATTTCTCCCGTCATCGCCAGTTTCTCTTTGACCTTTCTTCCCGTTATGCTCGAAACCATGGCGGTTAGGATTGTTATACCGGCCGAAGGACCGTCTTTTGGCGTAGCCCCTTCTGGCACATGAAGGTGGATGCCCAACGTTTCAAGGGTCTCTTGTTTTATACCCAACTCCTCTGTGTGGGATTTAATGTATTCAAGTGCCAATGCTGCCGACTCTTTCATCACGTCGCCCAGGTTTCCCGTCAGGCTGAGTTTACACTCTTTCTGTTTGCTCAGGGCTGTCTCTATGAACAGTATCTCCCCTCCGAATTGTGTCCATGCCAATCCTGTCACAACTCCCTTGTATCCCTCGATGTCGTATCTGTCGTGGTCTATCTTCTTTATTCCCAAGTACTCCTCGATGTTTCCTTCCGTCACTGACACGCTTTTCGCGCTGCCTTCTGCAATCTGTCTCGCCACTTTCCTCAGTATCTTGGCGATTTGTTTGTCCATTGCCCTGACACCTGATTCCCTCGTGTAGTTCTCCGCTATTATCCTCAGTGCCTCTTTGCTTATCTTGAACTGTTTTTTGTTCAGACCGTGTTTTTCCAGTTCTTGTGGCACAAGGTGGCGTGTCGCTATCTCTATCTTTTCTTCTGTCAGATAGCCGTTTATCTCTATAAGCTCCATCCTGTCGCGCAGTGGCGCTGGTATGCTACCCAAATCGTTTGCCGTGGCTATGAACAGAACGTTCGACAGGTCGAAGTCCGCGTCAACGTAGTTGTCGTGGAATGCTGAGTTTTGCTCAGGGTCAAGCACCTCCAGCAATGCCGACGATGGGTCGCCATGTGCGTCTTTCGACAGTTTGTCCACCTCGTCGAGTATGAAAACCGGGTTGGACGACTTGCATTTTATCAGGTTGCTGATTATGCGTCCTGGCATTGCCCCGATATACGTTTTCCTATGTCCACGTATTTCCGCCTCGTCGCTCACGCCGCCAAGCGAAATCCTCGCGTATTTCCTCCCCAACGTCTCGGCTATTGATTTCCCCAACGATGTTTTCCCCACACCCGGAGGGCCATAGAGGCAGATGATAGGGCTTTTCATATCACCTTTGAGTTTCAGCACGGCTATGTATTCCAAAATCCTCTCCTTGATTTTTTCCATGCCGTAATGGTTCTTGTTTATCACCTTCTCCGCTCTCGCCAGGTTGAAGTTGTCTTTCGTTTTCTCGTTCCACGGAATGTCCAACAACGTTTGCAGGTATGCGTATTGGACTTGATAGTCAGGCGACTGTGGGTTCATGTGCTCTAATTTCTGCAACTCTTTAATGAAGTGGCTGCCTGTCGCGACGTTCCCCCAGTTTTTTTCCTGCATTTTCCTTCGGAACTCTGCTATGTCCGAATCATTCACGAACTCTCCGTTGTCCGACGTACCTTCCAGTTTGTTTTGCAGCGACTTGATTTCTTCCCTGATGAAGAATTCCCTCTGTTGGCGGTCTATATCGCCTTTCAGTCTCTCTTTCACCTTCTTGCGCATCTCTATCACCTGCATTTGCGCCTGTATAGTCTTCATCATTTTTATGCCTCTCTCCAGCACGTTCGCCTCATATATGAAATCTTTCTTTATCTCCGCGCTGCATTGCAGGTTCGAACATACGAAGTTTATCGCCATCGTCGGTTTCTTTATTTCCGACATCGCTATGTCTATCTCGTCCGAAATCACGTCCGAGTCTTTCGCAATCTGTATTCTCGCTTTCAGTGCCTCGTCCGCCAGTGTCTTCAACTCTTCCTCGCAACCCTCTGGCTCATAGTCCTTCAGCACCTCTATTTTCGCCATAAGGTATGGAGCGTCCGAAATATGGTCCACCATCCTTGCCCTGCTTTTCCCTTGCAATATGACCACCGTCGTCTTGTCTGGCATATCGACTATCTTCAGCACCTCCGCAACGCAACCTATTTGTATCACGTCGTCCAAATCAGGGTCGTCTATGTTCCTGTCTGTCTGTGTGCAAGCCAATATCTCCCTGTTGTTCCTGAAGGCTTCTTTCACCAGTTTCAGCGATTTCCTCCTCCCCACATGCACCGGAAGGATTATCTCTGGGAGCAGCATCATGTTCCTCATCGTCAGCACTGGCAGTATATCCCCGGAAATGCTGCGCAATGTCTCGTCGCCAGCCTCGCCGACGATGTTTATTACCTCTTTGTTTACGTTTTCGTTGTCTGAATCTAAAATACTCATATCGTGTTTGTGTTATTTTGTCCGCTTTTGCTTCCTGCCATTGTCACCTAATGTGCCATATTGGCATAACAACCACCTTCTCGCCCTGCGAAACAACCGCTTTTCGCCGCTTTGTCGGTAGTCGTTCCCTATTTATCAACCTTCGTGCCATCATTTTTCCCCTCATCACAACCCTGTGGAAAACTTTTTCCTAAATATGCACTTTTTTATGCGATTTTTTTGTAACTTTGCACCCAAAATATAAACTGGTATGATCTCTTTTTCGTTGGCTGTAATCCTTCTTGTCATCGGCTATATCGTTTACGGTCGTCTGGTCGAACGTATATTCCGCATTGACAAAAAACGTGTCACGCCTGCCATCCTAAAGGCTGACGGTGTCGATTTTATTTCTATGCCTGCCTGGAAAATCTTTCTAATCCAATTCCTCAACATTGCGGGCCTTGGCCCTATCTTTGGGGCGATTATGGGTATTATGTTTGGCCCTGCCGCCTTCATTTGGATAGTCTTCGGCTGTGTTTTTGGCGGTGCTGTCCACGACTATTTCTCCGGTATGCTCTCCCTCCGCAGCGACGGTGCCTCCTGCCCTGAACTCATCGGTGAGCAGTTGGGCGATGGTATGCGCAACTTTGTACGTTTTTTCGCCTGTCTCCTTCTGATATGCGTTGGCGTGGTGTTTGTCAGTGGCCCTGCCGACATCCTTCACCAAATCGTCCCTTCCGTGACCCGCTTCTGGTGGATTTACCTCGTTTTTGCCTATTACATCCTTGCCACTATACTCCCTATTGATAAGCTTATCGGGCGTATCTACCCCCTTTTTGGCGCCCTGCTCCTCTTTATGGCTGTTGGGATACTTGTGGCTATGTATGCCACTTCCGCTCCTATTCCCGAGGTTTGGCAAGGCATATCACGCCCTCACCCCGACGGATTGCCACTCTTCCCAATGATGTTCATTTCAATCGCCTGTGGCGCTGTCTCTGGCTTTCACGCCACTCAGTCGCCTATGATGGCACGTTGCATGACCAACGAGAAGTACGGCCGTCCTTGTTTCTATGGTGCTATGATTGTCGAGGGCGTCGTCGCTCTTATCTGGGCTGCCGCCGCCTCCTCTTTCTGGGGGTCCATTGACGGCCTTCACCAGTTTATCGCCGATTGCCCAAAGGGTTCAAACACCAGCGCGCTCGCCGTCAACGAAATCTGCAATGGTTGGCTTGGCACCGTCGGTGGCATACTCGCTGTCCTTGGCGTTGTCGTCGCCCCTATCACCTCTGGCGACACCGCGCTTCGCTCCGCACGTCTCATCGTCGCCGACTCTTTCCATTTCGACCAGTCCAAAATCATCCCCCGCCTCGCCATATCTATCCCTATCTTCGCCATCGTCTATCTGCTCCTGAATGTCGATTTCTCAATTATCTGGCGTTACAACGCATGGTTTAACCAAACCCTTGCAACTATAACCCTTTGGACGATTTCTGTTTACCTCGCACGTAGGGGACGAAAATATTGGATAGCCCTCCTCCCAGCAGCTTTTATGACTTTCAACTGCGTCTCCTATCTTTTCATCGCCCCTGAGTGTTTCATCTGTCTTGAGTTTACCCTCGCATACATAATCAGTGCCGCAATCTCTGTCGCCCTTATGCTTTGGCTCGTCATAATGTCTCCAAGGCTGCGCAAGACCAAGCCCCAACGATAGATTAACGATAGATTAACGATACATTAACGATAGATTAACGATACATTAACGATAGATTAACGATACATTAACGATACATTAACGATAGATTAACGATACATTAACGATACATTAACGATACATTAACGATACATTAACGATACATTGACCTACCCCTACACCTATTATCGAAACGTCCAAGCTATATGATTCAGTGATTGAGATGGTCGAGATGACCAACCGCTCACTCTTTATTACCGGCAAGGCAGGCACCGGCAAGACAACCATGCTGCGCCGTATCGTCAGCCGTAATTTCAAACGTGCCGTCGTCGTCGCACCTACGGGAGTCGCCGCAATCAATGCCGAGGGTATGACCATCCACTCCTTCTTCCAACTCCCCTTTGGTCCCGCCATCCCTACCCCTCAAGGCAGGTATTCCCTTGTCGCTCAGCAGAAAATACGCAAGGAACGCTCATCCCTCTTTTGCGAACTCGAACTCCTCATCATCGACGAGATCTCAATGGTGCGCGCTGACACCCTTGACGCTATTGACGCTGTCCTCCGTTATTACCGCCATCGTCCCGAAATCACTTTCGGTGGCGTGCAGGTGGTCTTCTTTGGCGACCTTTACCAGTTGCCTCCCGTTGTCACCGAGGACGAGTACCAATTCCTTTCACCTTATTACCAGTCCTTTTATTTCTTCGACGCAAAGGTCATGGCTGAACTTCAGCCAGTCGTCGTCGAGCTTGACACGATCTTCCGTCAGACTAACGCCGATTTCATTAACCTTCTCAACGAGCTGCGCAACAATTCTGTCTCAACTCACTCAATGTCACTTCTCCAGTCTCGTTTCAACCCCCATTTCCAACTCCAGGACGACGACCAAAATATCCTCCTCACCACCCATAATGCCAAGGCTGACAGCGTTAACCTCCAGCAGATGGCAAACCTCCGCACAAAGGTTGCCCGCTTTTCCGCCTCTGTCAAGGACGATTTCCCCGAAAAGTCATACCCTGCCGACAGCGAACTTGAACTAAAGGTCAACGCACGCGTTATGTTCATCGCCAACGACCATCAGACCCCTCGCCGTTATTTCAACGGTATGATAGGTGTCGTCAAGAGTTTCGGCGAAAATTCCGTGACTGTCTATTGTCGTGACATTGACAAAACCATTGAGGTCCTTCCCGAGGAGTGGGCCAACCGCTCGTATAATGTTGACCCAAAGACCAATGAGATTCACGAGAGGATTCTCGGAACTTTCTCCCAAATCCCCCTCCGCCTTGCTTGGGCTATCACTATCCACAAAAGCCAAGGCCTCACTTTCGATAATGTGGTCATTGACTCTGCCGCCGCTTTCGCCTCTGGACAGGTCTATGTCGCTTTTTCGCGCTGCCGAACCCTTGAAGGCATTACCCTCACCTCAATGGTCTCTCCTACTTCACTTTACGTCGATTCCCGTGTCGCCTCTTATTGTCGCACGGCTCTCCCTCTCAACCGTTTCCTTGAGCAACTTGACTCTGACCGACTCTCCTATTGTCGCCAGTTGACGATGGACCTTTTTGACCTCCGCCCTATTTACGCCCTTGCTATCGAGGTCCGTGCCGTCGTCACCGCACACCAGAAATCTTTCACTGATGGTATAGCCGATTTCGCTGAGTCTCTTTGCAAATCAACTTCCGAGCTCTCAACCGTCTCTTCTCGCTTCCTTGAGCAATTGCGCTCAATCCCACAAAACGAGTTGCAAGGTAGGGTACATGCCGCTTCTGGCTATTTCATCCCTCTCCTCAACGAAATCAGCGGCAAAATTGACTCTTCCAAGTTCACGACCGACAGCCGTGACAATGCCGACGCTTACCTCAACAAACTGAAGGAACTGTATTTAATTGTTGCCCGCAAGGCTTTCCTGATGTCACGCCTTTCGGACGATTTCACCGTTAAGCGTTATTTTGATTATCGTGCCAGTTTCGTAAATCCTCGTTTCTCTGTCCGTGCCTATTCTGTCGAGTCTTCTTACGATGATGAAAATCTTGCCAACCCTCAGCTCTTTTATGCCCTTTGTCGTTGGCGTACTGAATATTGTGATGAGCAGCAAATCCCTAAGTACATTATGTTCTACACAAAAACGCTTAAGGATATTGCTGCAACCCTCCCAACCACCGAAAAGCAGTTGCTCAAGATTAACGGCTTTGGCAAAACTAAGGTGAAAAAGTTTGGTGCAAAGTGCATTGAGTTGGTCTGCCGTTACTGCGAGGCTAACAAAATCCCTTACGACCGTGAACTCAGCATCGATGAACATTTTGAGCCAACTCCCGAACAGAAAGAGACAAAACAGAAAAAACAGAAGGACAAGAAGCCCCCTAAGGTTCCTACCATTGACATTACCCTCGAACTTCTCAACAGTGGCAAGTCTCTTGAGGATGTGGCGGCTGAACGAAATCTACGTCTTGACACTATTGTCAACCATCTCTGCCAACTCATAATCCAGCACAAGATTGACGGCACACGTTTCGTTGACGGCGATGTCCGCGCTTTTGTCGCCTCAAAATATGCTGCCGACCCTGACGTGCGTCTCGAATATATATACGAAAAACTAAACAAGGCAGTGCCTTACGAATTGCTTCGCATCGCCAAGGCATGTGCCGAATCTAACTCATAAATCTTTATGGACACAAAACCCCTGATTGATTTCCTTGACAGCTTGGCAACTACCAGCCAGCTTGAAGAGTCTAAAAATGCCATCGAACGAAAACTCGCTGACATTCTCGCCCAGTTTGACGAACTGAAAAAACAGAACGCCGAGCAGAAACGCCTCCTTGACGGTTATGCCAAGATAATGGAAAACCAGACTGTCCTGATTGCAGGTCTTAACAATTTGGTCAACGACAAATTGTCTTGCGTCTCTGAGGCTCTTCGCAACTTCTCTGATCACGTTGACTCCCTCACCACCTCATCACCCCAACAACCCATCATCACCGAAGAACACCCTTCCCCCCTTCCTCCAACCGAAGAACATATTGATTCTACTGACCCTATAACACCTACCGAATCTAATATAACTAGTGAATCTAGTCCCTCTAGTCTAACTAGTATCTCTAGTCCCTCTATTCAAACTAGTGAACCTACTCAACCTACTCCCTCTACAGGACCTATTACCGATATTGTTACCCCCGACCCAACCCCACAAACTCTTGCCGACTCAATCCACTCTGAGGAAACCCTTGCAGACAAACTTTCAAAAACCGTCGAGCACACCACCCTTGCAAGCACCATCAACTCATCCCATATTGAGACAATCCAGTCTGCAATCACCATCGCCGACCGTTTTCGCTTTCAACGCGAACTTTTCTCAGGCAATGGCGCTTTGATGAGTTCAACAATAGCCGACCTCAACTCATTCTCTACTATGGAACAAGCCGAGGCTTACATAAAAGAAAAGTTCGATTGGGATTCCAACAACCAGGCTGTCTCTGATTTCCTTGCAATCATCAGTCGTAAGTTCTGTTGATTTATGGGAGTCTTGTATGTCATTCCAACTCCTGTTGGAAACCTTGAGGATATTACAATGAGGGCCTTGCGGCTTCTCAAGGAAGTCGATTTGGTTCTCGCCGAGGATACTCGTACTACAAGTATCCTCTTCCACCATTACGACATCCATACGCCCCTCTCTGCCCACCACAAGTTCAACGAGCATGAGACTGCCGCCAAGTTTGCCGAACGTATCCTCGCTGGCGAAAACATCGCTCTTGTCTCTGATGCCGGCACACCCTCTATTTCTGACCCAGGCTTTATGCTTGTCCGTGAGTGCGCCGCACGTGGTGTCACCGTCCAAACTCTCCCTGGCGCTACTGCCTTCGTCCCTGCCTTGGTCAACTCCTCTCTTCCTTCCGACCGTTTCTGTTTTGAAGGCTTCCTCCCTCAAAAAAAAGGAAGACAAACGCGAATTTCCGCACTCGCCGAGGAAATAAGGACTATGATTTTCTACGAATCCCCCTTCCGCCTCGTGAAAACACTTTCCGACTTTGCCTCCGTTTTTGGCTCAGACCGTCAAGCAGTCGTCTGTCGTGAAATATCTAAAATTCACGAAGAAACACGTCGCGGAACGCTTGCCGAACTGCAAAAACACTATTCCGAAACCCCTCCCAAGGGCGAAATCGTCATTCTTGTGGCGGGTAAATAAGTAAATATGTTATAAAACATATTTTCATTACTGCTATTAAAATACTCATTTGTTTCTGACTATTCTTAAAAACTTGTGGATTAGTGCTTTTTCGTAAGCCTCGTCTTCTAAACTTAATAATATATAAAACGTTTGTTTTGCTATTTGTGCCTTCTTTGTTACAAAATAAGTTTGTGATGGTTTTGCGTTACCATAAAAAATCTGTAACTTTGTCGTCTGAATTATAAGCCCTTTTTGTACCCTGATTTGACTGTCGGAGGTACGCTCGGTTGGAAATAATTTAATACAATATTTATAACTAAAAAGCAAAGTTTTTTATGAAAAGAGTAATTCTTTTGTTCACGGCGCTGGTGCTTTGTATCGGTGTTGCATTTGGACAGGAAACTACCATCAACGGTACCGTTGTCGATGAGACCGGCGAGACCGTCATTGGTGCTGCTGTTCAGGTCGAAGGAACTACGGTTGGTACTATTACCGACATCGACGGTAATTTCACCATCAAAGTCCCTGCTGGTAAAAAAGTCCTCGTCTTCAGCTATGTTGGCATGGCCACAGTTAAGCAAGAGGCAAAAAACGGAATGAAAGTGGTTATGACTGCTGAGGCTACCCAGATCGACGAGGTCATGGTTGTAGCTTACGGTACTTCTACTAAGAAGTCTTTCGCTGGTTCCGCTACTGTCGTTAAGGGTGAGACTCTTGAGAAGAAAAACCCTTCTGACGTAACTAAGGCTCTCGCTGGCGAAATCGCCGGTGTACAGGTCGTCAGCTCTACCGGTCAGCCTGGTACTACTGCTTCCGTACGTATCCGTGGTATCGGTTCTGTCAACTCTTCGACAGCTCCTCTTTACGTTGTCGATGGTATTCCTTTCGATGGTGACATCTCTGGTATCGACCCATCTGATATCGCTTCGACAACCGTCCTCAAGGATGCTACCGCTACTTCTCTTTACGGTTCTCGTGGTGCTAATGGCGTCATCCTGATTACCACTAAGAAAGGTACTTCTGGCGAGTCTGGCAAAATCGACATCGATGTTAAGTATGGTGCCAACATGCGCCTCATTCCTATGTACGAGACTATCGACGACCCTCAACGTTACGTCGAGTTGTGCTGGGAAGGTATCGCAAACGCTTATTCCAAGGAAAACAAAGACCTCGCTAACCTCCGTATCTTCGACGTTGCTAACGGCGGTCTCCCTGTTGCTTACAATAGATGGGTAGGTGACCCTACCACTCTTATCGACCCTTATACTGGCAAGTTCCGTGAGGGCGTTTCTCTCAAACAAGGTTATATCGATGACCCAGAGAAGGGTTGGGACAAGGCTATGTTCCATAACGGCCAGAAGATTGAGGCTAACCTCAAAATCCATGGCGGTTCCGACAAGACCACATATTATACCTCTTTTGGTTACCTCAAGGATGAGGGTTACTACATCGGTTCTGACTATGACCGTTTGACTGCACGTGTAAACGTTGACCATCAGGCTAAGAAATGGCTGAAGGGTAACATGAACCTCGCTTATTCTTACTCTCACCAGAACTCTCCAGGTCAGTCAGGTAATATGAACAACGGTTTCGCTTATGTTAACGAGTGCCCTTCTATCTATCCTGTATTCCAACGTGATGCTAACGGTTATCGCGTTTATGATAACAAGATTGTTCACTCTGACGGTTCTCACCCATACGCTTATGACTATGGTGATGTTGACCAGGATGGTAATGTCATAGGTCGTACCTATGGTAATGGTATCAACCCTGCCGGTGCACTCCAGTACGATAAAGACCGCACTGAGCGTCATCAGTTGGCTGGTAACGCAATGCTCGAGGTTACTTTCTACAAAGGCCTCAAGTTGCAGACTAATCTTGGTCTCCAGTATGTTGGTTCAAACAACTCTGACCTCACCAACGTTTATTATGGTGATGCCGCAGGTGTTGGTCGTATCAACAAGACTCAGAACAACTACCTCTCTTTCACTTGGAACCAGATTCTCTCTTATACAACAGACTTCGGTGGTCGTGACCACAACCTCGATGCTTTCGTAGCGCACGAGACTGGTTACCTCTCTTCTTCTGTAATGTATGCATCGCAGAACTACACCGCACGTCCTGAAGGCCTCGAGCTTTCTAACGCTATCGAGATGTCTGGCATCTCTTCTTACACTAACAAGGCTACTATCGAGTCTTACTTCGCTCAGCTTCGCTACAACTATAAGGAGCGTTACTTCTTCCATGGTACAATCCGTGGTGATGGTTCCTCTCGTTTCGCAAAAGGTAACCGCTGGGGTTGCTTTGGTGCTGTCGGTGTGGCTTGGTTGATGACAAACGAGGACTTTATGCAGGATCAGTCTGTTACCGACGTAATCAAGAACCTTAAGATTAAGGCTTCTTGGGGTCGTCTTGGTAATCAGGATATCGGTCTCTTCCTCTATACCAACCAATACGGTATCAGCAACGTTGATGGTGAGGTCGGTTATACTCTCGACTACATTGGTAACAAAGACCTTACTTGGGAGAAATCCTCTATCTGGAACGTTGGTTTCGAAATGGGTCTTACCAAGTACCTTGACCTCGAGTTTGAGTACTTCTACAAGACTACCACAAGTATGCTCTTCGCTCGTTCGGTTGCTCCTTCCCTCGGTTACTCATATTATTATGTGAACGATGGTGCTTTGATGAACCAAGGTGTTGAGTTCTCTGCAAATCTTCATGCTGTTGACACCAAGAACATCAAGTTCGACTTCCGTCTCAATGGTGGTTGGTACGATAACCGTGTTACTCAGATGCCTCGCGACAATAATGACAAACGTATGAATATGAACGGTGCTATGTCTGTCGGTCACTCTCTCTACGATTACTACACTGTTGAGTATGCTGGCGTGAATGGCGCTAACGGTAAAGCTCTCTACGTTACTTACTATAACCCTGCTGACCTCACCACTGGTACATATACAGAGCGTTACGATTACATCAGTTCTGTACACAGCTACATCCTTGAGCATTATGTAACTGACGAGGACGTTTATAATGAGAACGTTGCTAAGGGTCAGTACTGCGTATTGGTAAGCAAGGAGACTCAGCAAAAGTATCTTGACAATCCTGACCTTATCCTTGAGAAGACTGTTACCGAGAATTACAACTATGCATCTTCTAAGTATGTTGGCAAGTGCGCTTCTCCTAAACTCCAGGGTGGTTTCGGTTTCGACCTCTCGGTTTATGGCGTTGAGTTGTCTGCCGCATTTACTTACAGCCTCGGTGGTTGGGGTAGCGATGGTGCTTACGAGTTGTTGATGCACTCTGACCGCGCTGGTGAGCGTAACTGGCACAAGGACATCGAAAACCGTTGGACTGAGGAAATCGGTGCTAAGTGGGACGACATGTCTGCCTCCGAGCGTGCTAAGATTGTTCCAAGACTTTCTAATGGTAACGATCCTTATGCAAACGCTGGTTCAACCCGTTTCATCAACCGTTCTGATTTCTTGAACCTCGCTAACATCCGTCTCGGTTACTCTTTCCCTAAGAAATGGATGGAAAAGGCGCACCTCAACTCTCTTAGCGTATTCGTTTCGGCGGATAACCTCTTCTGCCTCTCAATACGTAAGGGTTACATCCCTATGATGTCATTCTCTGGTGGCTCGGATACTTACAGTTATTCTCCACTCACCACTATTATGGGTGGTATAAAAGTTTCATTCTAATCTAACCAAACGTTTTAATTCTAACCGCTATGAAATCTATTAAAATATTTTCGGTTTGTCTTGCTGCCCTGCTTGGTCTTTCAAGTTGCGCAAGTTCTTGGTTGGATCAGGAACTTACCGGTGGCTCTTTGACACAAGAGGAGTACAACTCTATGTCGAATGTTACGGTTGGTACCGTAAAAGGTATCTATTCTTCTCTTTACTTAATCAGTGACCATGATTTGTTCGGTCAGAAGTCTATTGACCTCGCTACCGACCTTGTCTCTGCCGACCTTGCAATGACTGCACAGGCTTACGGCTGGTTCACTACTGACGCACAGCGTCTTACTTCTTACCGTACAAGCTATATCTGGTCTTTGTATTACGGTATGATTATGAACGCTAATGCCGTTCTCCGTACTCTCGACCATAAGGCTTCTTTGACTAATGATGAAAAGGGTGCTTATGCACAGGCTCTTGCTATCCGTGCTTTCTGCTATTACAACATCGCTAACCTCTACGGTCCTGCCGCAGGTGACTTTAGCACCCCTTCTGTTTATGGTAAGAAAGGTATGGGCGCAGATTATGACGTCGCTCCTTATTATACGCAAAACGACACTAACTCTGCCGGTCTTGTTAAGGAGAAACCTCTTGAGTCTTATATTACTATCCGTAAGAATGTAAACGATGACCTTGACCTCGCAATTGAGTATTTTGACGACTGCGGTTTCCAGCGTTCTTCAAAACTCTTCATTGACGGCAACGTTGCAAGGGCAATCCAGGCTTACAACTGTCTGCAAATGGGTTGGGCTTCCGACGATCAGGCTGACGTTTATAAGAAAGGTCTTGACAGGGCTAAAGAAGTTATCAACTCTGGTGAATATGAGATGCTCTCTCTTAACGATGTAACCACGACTGGTTTCGTTGATGTCAACAACCCTTCTTGGATGTGGGGTCTTGACGTTACCGCTGAGAACTATGGTGGCCTCGCCTCTTTCTGGGGACACATGGATATCCACACTTATTCTTATGCCTACGCTGGTGCGACTAAGGGTTGCGACGACGTCCTCTTCAAACAGATTCCAAGAGACGATAAGCGTCGTGAGTGGTTTGATACTACCAAGAAGTATATCCCAGACTGGAAGTTCTACGACCTCAAACGTGGCGTAACTGCCGATGAGATTGACCGTGACTGGAAGAATGACCTCGTCTATATGCGTATTGAGGAGATGTACCTTGTAGCTTCCGAGTGTGCATATAACCTTGGTGATGTGGTAACTTCAAAGAGTATGCTTAAGGAGCTTCTCAAAGAACGTATCATCGGTTATACTGATAGTAAGGTTGATGGTTGGTCAAACGATGAGTTGATTGCGCAACTTTACTATAACTGGCGTATCGAGATGTTTGCTGAGGGACGTGGTCTTATCACATTCAAACGTTTCTACCAGTATGGCGCTGATTTCCAGATGAAAAAGGTTGGTAACAACAACTTCGCAATCAGTGGTCAGGATGTGCACGGAAATGACTATCAGATTCTGTACATTGTGCCATCATCTGAGGTTGTTAATAACAGTGAAATTGCTGATTAATTATATTTTTAACATTAAATTCATTCATTATGAAAAAGATTCTTTTTGTTTTTTTCTTGGCTCTTGCACTTGTTGCATGTAAAAAAGATGATGACAACAACAATGACAAGCCTACAGGCTCATTCGAATTCAACAATGGTAATGATGGAGAACTTGCCATGACTATTGGTACTAAGGCTACTGTAAGTTTTACTAACAAAGTCACTCCTTCTAAAGTTACTATCGAGTCTTCTGACGAAGACGTAGTTTACTTTAGCCCAGAGGACGGTGCTCTTGTAGCTAAAGGTATTGGTGAAGCTATTGTTACCGCTACACTAAAGGCTGACGAAACTCAGTCTGCCACACTTCATGTTACTGTTTCGTCTTACATCAACAACGCAAGTTTCTACTCCATCCAATATTGGGGCGGTGATGGCGAATGGGATATGAAGAAATATACCATGTTCCGTATTCACTCAAAACCTCAAGGCAGCAATGCGGTTGTTGACCTCTCTCACGTAGGTGATACTGCCAACATTGCAGAGTGGATTGACGAATTCGAGCAAGGCAAATGGTATTATCTTTATGACAGCGAAGTTACTGGTGACTCTGTCGGTCTCTTCATGGACTCTATTTATTCTTTGAAGACCTACATGATGGCTAAAGAGTGCCTCTTCGATGGTTCATCTATCTCTCTTGCCGGTGACCATGGACTTGTTCTCTGCTACGAGGATCACTTCATGTTCGATAGCAAATACTGGTATTGCCTTGGCGACCGCGTATTCGTTGATGACGTTACCGCTGTTGGCAAACAATATACTCAGTCTGGTAAGGAGAATGTTCCTTATCCAGGTGCTGTTCAGGTTGGTCACTTCAACGAGGAGAATTATTTAACTTATTGGGGCCGTCTGTTGTCTGGCGAAAAAACTGAAGCAGAAGATTATCCATTCTTCAATACTCACGACTGCTATTTCATCATGTTCTTCATGTATGATGATGAGGATTCTGAGACTGGCAGGTCTATGGGTGGCCTTGAGTCTGGTTATCCAATCTTGCCAGAGGTTGAGACCGAACTCGACTTCTATGTTGACAATGATGCTAACAACGATCAGTTTGCTGCTTACTATTATATCAACGCTATGATGTTCCCTCAGGTTGATTACAACTACGGTTTGAAGACTGAGGTTGACGAAGACGGTGTTGAGAATTTTGTTTATCCATTAGAACTTGACCCAATGGTTAACGTTGTTTACGAAGGCGGTCAGGTTCCAAATGAAAAGCCTGCAAGAATCAAGGGTGTCAATGGCAAACGTTCTGAGTTGCCAATGCCAAGAAAGGCTATGGAGAAGAAGATGTCTTTCGACAGGACTCTCGCTGCTACAATCCGTATGATTCTTTCCAAGTAATTTGTCAGTCATTAATTGACTTGTCATAAATAATTTCCCGCCTGGATTTCTTATCCAGGCGGGATTTTAGCATCCTGTATATAAACAACCCATTTGCCGCAAAACTGCCAAAAATTAATTGCAACTATCTTTCTTACCTTGGCGTGATTTTTTTATGATTTTTTCCCCGTTTGTTTTGTCTGTTTCAAATATTATTCGTAAATTTGCACCCAGAAAAATCAGTATAACAAATCACTCTTCTTGACTTCAGGAATTTTTCTGCAATTGCTCATATTGCAGAAATACATATTTGATTATAAGTGAGTCCGTGATTTGTTTTTG
>JAKSNS010000030.1 GCA_024399545.1 Paludibacteraceae bacterium | reverse complement strand
GGTAGGTTTTTATGTGTCTTACCATTCCCGACCCGTAAAACATATTTTTGGTGACGCATTCCCGAAGTCAGGCGATGGCAAAGGTACGACATTATTCTGACATTGTGTGGAAAAATCGTATGACTCTTTTATGACTCTTTCGTTGGAGGTTCGTGGAGTTAATTCATTCAATTGTTTCAATCAAAATCATTAGCTTGGCATAGGGACAAAATTTTCTGACGAAAGATTTTGCCGTGTCAAAATAATCATAAATCATATTACAAGAGATGGAGAGAATGGTTGATATTGAAAAATATGAGACAGTAAGCACTGCTGATGCTTTGTGGGCATTAATAGTACGCCAAAAGAAAATCACTGGGACAGTTATCTGATTTACTTTATCAATCAAAAAAACCGTCCAATGATTTCGTTGTCCTTTTCAAAATGCATGGACATGCTGTTCCCCCTCGCTTTTTTGTAGAGCTCATCCAATTTACCTGCATTGTCATGATGACGGATGCACACCACGTGGAATCTGTATTTTGGCATATCTGCGGATTCCTGTAACGACCTTTACCATACCATTTCGACGACTGGAAATCAAGCGGTTAAGGTGTAAATCTCTTTTTATTTCCATAAAGTCATTGAACATTTTTGCGGATTTACGCATTTTTGTTCCGCAAAGGTAGCATTTTTTTTTCAAACCGCAATGCTTTTCGCTGACTTTTTTGAACTTCGCAAGTTGTCTAAAAATTGAGGACTATTATAGATAATAGCTGACAGACAGTTTCTCAGCGTACAGCCTGTCCCGTCAAGGTATAAAGCCGTTCGCCCACTTTGACATAGAAATGTCCGTCAATGAATACCTTTTCAGCCTTCTGACACCCTACTTGCTCATCTTCGGTGACATCCTCGACGGCAGAAGGTGGGAGATGGTCGCCGCGTATGCCAATAATTGCTGAATGGTGGTCGTTGAAGTCGTATGGCCCAGGGGTGAAGTCCGAAATCTTGTACCACCCGTCATAACTGCCACCCCAACCCCAATTCAGGTGGTAATATATCTCTGAATCCTTCTCACCATAACCGTCGCATATAAAGACGTGTCCCCCGCGTGAACCAGAAGCGCCATAGAAGAAAGGTGCGCTGTCGTTCAGTTCAGACTGAAGTATTGAGTGCCAGTCAGATGCAGAGGAATACTGTGTTTTTTCTATATAGCGGACGGTATTATTGAAACGGAAATATTGTTTGAGTGCATTGACGATATAACCAGACTGGGCTGTGGATGCTGTTGGGCCATATACAATACAGCAAGCAACACCGCAATGATAAAGAAGCGTCGAGACTGCCTCAACCTGCTCTTCGGTTGACGAGGCGGTTAGTTTATTCGGCATATTCTCGTAGTCATAATACGTATTCTCGAAATCGGCCGAAAGAGTGCCGTAATTGCCATAACCGTATGCGCCAAAATTACATTCGTAGGAATTAGAACCCTTGCCATGCTCTGGGTAAAGCCAGTAACGCATCACTTGCCCCATGACTATAGCACCACAGCCTACTTGTGCGTGACCGCCTTGACCTTGCGGGTCTTCAGGACAAGCGCTATTATAATAAGTCCCCTGCGACCACTTTGTCTTAATCAGAG
This sequence comes from Paludibacteraceae bacterium, assembly GCA_024399545.1. Classification (GTDB taxonomy): domain Bacteria; phylum Bacteroidota; class Bacteroidia; order Bacteroidales; family Paludibacteraceae; genus Aphodosoma. The sequence goes on along the minus strand of JAKSNS010000030.1, from coordinate 28,731 downwards.
GGGCAACGATAATATTCTCTGGTGCAGCATCGAATTTGGCAAAATTCGTTTTTGGTCGCATTATGTGTGAACCGCAACGCTTGATTTCGTTCTCGTAAGAGATGAGGAGGTCGGCAAGACCATCAGGAACTGAGTCTAATTTGAACGAACCGTGATCCGAAAAGCCAAGAATCTCTGGCGTGGCATTATCGTTCGAGACAATGACAAAACCTTCTGGCTTGAGATTATAGACACGGATTGAATTTGTGGAATGTACCAGCAAAGGTGTGTTCTGGGCATTCAGCAAAATCAGAGGGAGGAGTAGCAATGAAAGAATGAGTTTCCGCATATTTTTGGAGTTTATTGTTGATAAAACGTCGTAAAAAATGTCAGAAGGCATGTAAAGTTGAAGAGAAAAAGGAGATGAATGCTTGGTTCGTCATTCATCTCCTTCCTTCGTGATCCAGCTGGGGCTCGAACCCAGGACCCCAACATTAAAAGTGTTGTGCTCTACCAGCTGAGCTACTGAATCTCCAACCTAAAAATCTTACTTATGAAAAAACATCTGTGATCCAGCTGGGGCTCGAACCCAGGACCCCAACATTAAAAGTGTTGTGCTCTACCAGCTGAGCTACTGAATCTCAAAATCGGGTGCAAAGGTACGACTTTTTTCTGAATTGGCAAAGGATTTTCGGAAAAAAATTTTTGTGGCAAAAATAAAGGGAAAATAGTTGGCTAATTCAGAAAGATTTAGTAACTTTGCAACTTTAATAAATACTATGGCTGACGACAAGAAAATTATATTCTCTATGGTGGGGGTAAGCAAGTCTTTCTCCCCACAGAAACAGGTACTTAAGAATATTTATCTCTCGTTTTTCTACGGAGCGAAAATTGGCATCATCGGTCTGAATGGCGCTGGAAAATCAACGCTTCTGAAGATAATTGCGGGCGTTGAGAAACAATATGAAGGCGAAGTGGTCTTTTCTCCTGGATATTCCGTCGGATATTTGGAACAGGAACCCAAATTCGACGAGCAGAAGACCGTGTTGGAAGTCGTTCGCGAGGGCGTTCAGCCAATTATGGATATGCTTGACGAGTTCAACAAGGTCAACGAGGCGTTTGGAGACCCTGACGCTGACTTCGACAAACTGCTCGCCCGCCAAGCGGAATTGCAAGACAAACTTGACGCACACGACGCTTGGAATATTGACAATCGCCTCGAGCAGGCTATGGATGCTTTGCGCTGCCCTGACGAGAATGCCGTGATGCAAAACCTGTCGGGTGGTGAACGCCGTCGTGTGGCACTTTGTCGCCTTTTGCTTCAGGAACCAGACATCCTTCTGCTTGATGAGCCTACCAACCACCTTGATGCAGAGTCTATCGACTGGTTGGAGCAGCATCTGCAACAATACAAAGGTACTGTCATTGCCGTAACCCACGACCGTTACTTCCTTGACCATGTCGCAGGTTGGATTCTTGAACTTGACCGTGGCGAGGGCATCCCTTGGAAGGGCAACTACAGTGGTTGGCTTGAACAGAAGACTGCACGCATGGCAATGGAGGAAAAGCAGGCCAGCAAACGCCGCAAAACCCTTGAACGTGAGCTTGAGTGGATTCACATGGCTCCTGCCGCACGTCATGCCAAAGGTAAGGCTCGTCTGAACCAATACGATGCGTTGCTGAACGAAGACCAAAAGCAGCGTGAGGAGAAATTGGAGATTTTCATTCCTAACGGTCCACGTTTGGGAAATAAGGTTATAAACGCCGTCGGGGTTGCCAAGGCGTTCGGTGACAAATTGCTGATGGAGAACCTGAATTTCACCCTGCCGCCTAATGGGATTGTTGGTATAATTGGCCCTAACGGTGCTGGAAAGACAACCCTTTTCCGTATGATAATGGGTATGGAGAAGGTTGACAAAGGCGTGTTCGAAGTTGGCGAGACAGTGAGTGCCGGCTATGTTGACCAGATGCACAAGGACATCGACCCTCAGAAGAGCATCTTCCAAGTTGTCTCTGGCGGAACAGAGTTCATCCGTGTTGCGGGACGTGAAATCAACGCACGAGCATACCTTAGTCGCTTCAATTTCACTGGTGCTGACCAAGAGAAACTGTGCGGAGTGCTGTCTGGTGGTGAACGTAACCGTCTTCACCTTGCCCTGACCCTGAAGTCTGAGGCAAACGTGCTTCTGCTTGACGAGCCAACAAACGATATAGACGTGAACACCCTCCGTGCATTGGAAGAGGGTCTCCAAAACTTCGCTGGCTGTGCGGTGGTAATCTCGCACGACCGTTGGTTCCTCGATAGGATATGTACTCACATATTGGCTTTCGAGGGTGACTCGCAAGTCTTCTTCTTTGAAGGCACCTATTCCGAGTATGAGGCGAACAAGAAGATGAGGATGGGTGACGTTGAGCCTCACCGCATCAGGTACAGAAAGTTGTAAATAAATTTAATAACACATATATATAATAGTATGAAAAGTGACAAAACAGTTTGCAAAGACGTCGTCATACGTTTCTGCGGAGACTCGGGCGACGGTATGCAGCTCACGGGAACGCTCTTCTCGAGCCTTTCTGCCATTCTGGGTAATGAGATAGCGACATTCCCAGATTACCCAGCTGACATGCGCGCACCTCAAGGCACCATCGGTGGTGTGTCAAGTTTCCAGGTCCATGTAGGTGCTGGCATCCACACCCCTGGCAACGAATGCGACGTGCTGGTGGCTATGAACTGCGCTGCCTTGAAAGTGAACTACAAACTCGTCAAGAAGGGAGGTGTCATCATCTTCGACACTGACGCTTTCGACCAGAAAAACCTCGAAAAAGCCCTCTACAAGACCGACAACCCTTTCACCGAGTTGGGCATTTCTGAAACCATCCAATTGGTGCCAGTAGCATTGACTACCCTCACCGAAAAGTCTCTTGAGGACTTTGGAATGGACAAGAAAGCCGTTGACCGCTGCAAGAACATGTTCGCTCTCGGTCTTATTTGCTGGCTGTTCAACCGCCCTTTGGAGCAGGCTCAACACTTCCTCGCCAACAAATTCGCAAAGAAACCAGACATCCTCAAGGCTAACGATAAAGTTTTGACCGACGGTTTCAACTACGGAAACAACACCTCCTTGAACATCAACACATTCGAGGTTCATCGCTCAGAGGAGCTTCCTAAAGGCAAATATACCATCATCGCTGGTAACAAGGCAACCGCTTGGGGTCTCATAGCCGCAGCTCACAAAGCTGGCAAAGAACTGTTCCTTGGCTCATACCCTATAACCCCTGCAACCGACATCATGCACGAACTTGCTGCTCGCAAGGATATGGGTGTCAAGGTTGTACAGGCCGAGGACGAAATAGCAGGCGTTTGTACGGCACTTGGGGCAGCTTACGCTGGCGACCTTGCTGTAACATCTACTTCAGGTCCTGGTCTCTCGCTGAAATCCGAGGCTATCGGCCTTGGCGTAATGGCTGAACTTCCTTTGGTTGTCGTTGACGTTATGCGTGGCGGTCCTTCTACAGGTCTTCCAACCAAGACTGAGCAGACTGACCTCCTTCAGGCAATCTACGGCCGTAATGGCGAGTGCCCTTGCGTGGTTATCGCAGCTTCGACATCTGCAAACTGCTTCGACTATGGTTTCGAGGCTTGCCGTCTTGCTCTCGAGAATAACGTACCTGTCATCCTGTTGACTGATGCCTATCTGGGCAACGGACAGAGCCTCTGGCGACTCCCTAAACTTGCCGAGCTTCCTGAGATTCACCCACACGTTGCAAACGATGCACAGAAAGAGGGCTACAACGCATGTACACGTGACGCTGAGACAAAGGTAAGATGGCACGCTTTCCCAGGAATGGACGGTTTCGCACACCGCAACTGCGGTTTGGAGCGTGACGCCAACAAAGCCACAATCTCAACCGACGGAGCAAACCACGCCAAGATGGTTGCCACACGTGCCGAGAAGGTTGCCAAGGTTGCCAACATGATTCCTGACCTCAAGATAGAGGGCGACAAGGATGCCGACATGCTCCTCATCGGCTGGGGTTCTACTTACGGTCACCTGAAGAGCGCAATGCAGGATATGCAGGCAGCCGGCCGCAAATGCGCTTTGGCACAGTTCAATTACATCAACCCTCTGCCAAAGAACACAGCCGAAGTTTTGTCACACTACAAGACCAAAGTTGTCTGCGAACTCAACTCAGGACAATTTGCCGCTTACCTCCGCTCGCAGGTGCCTGGCGAATACCTACAGTATAACAAAGTCGAAGGCCAGCCATTCAACATCGGCGGCATCGTAGATTATTTGAAAACACTCTAATTGATAACTAACATGTACACAGCAAAAGATTATAAGAGTGATCAATTGGTACGTTGGTGCCCTGGTTGTGGCGACCATGCCGTACTCAACTCGTTGCATAAGGCAATGGCGGAACTCGGTGTCAACCCAGACAAAATAGCAGTAATCTCTGGTATCGGTTGTTCATCTCGCCTGCCACACTATATGAACACTTACGGTTTCAACACCATCCACGGTCGTGGAGCGGCCGTAGCTACCGGTGTCAAGACTGCAAACCCAGACATCACCGTTTGGCAATGCTCTGGTGACGGTGACTGTATGGCAATCGGTGGTAACCACTTCATACATGCCTGCCGTCGCAACATCGACATCAATATGCTCATTTTCAACAACCGCATCTACGGTCTGACCAAGGGTCAGTACTCACCTACTTCGCCAAAGGGCTTTGTCAGCAAGTCATCTCCTTTCGGAACAGTAGAGCGTCCATTCCGTCCAGCTGAACTGGTGCTTGGCGCACGTGGCACATTCTTCGCACGTACAGTGGATATGGATGGCCCAACTACGATTATGTGTATGAAGGCAGCGGCACAGCATAAAGGTTACTCAGTTACCGAGTGCCTGACCAACTGCGTTATCTTCAACAACGGCACACACAATTGGATTGGTACAAAGGAGGCACGCGCTGAGCATGCCGTTATCCTTGAGCATGGCAAACCAATGATTTTCGGTGCTAACCGTGAGAAAGGTCTCGTATTGGACGGTTGGAATTTGAAGGTCGTCACAATCGGCGAAAACGGTGTCAAGGAGAGTGATATCCTTGTACACAACGCTCATTGCGAGGATGCCACTCTGCATCTGAAACTCGCATTGATGGATGGCCCGGATATGCCAGTCGCTCTTGGCGTCATTCGTGACGTTGAATGCGAAAGCTATGAAGAGGCTGTCGTAAACCAGATTAAAGACGTTCAGGCAAAATCCAAATACCACACTTTCGACGAATTGGTTGGCTCGCTTGAGCAGTGGGATATGTAATCCCTTGCAAAATAATAAAAAAGCCTTTCAGTTTATCCCTGAGAGGCTTTTTTGCAAACTGAAATTATCATCGCTATCTCTATGAAAAAATACCCCCTTCTCGAAGATGTTACTATTACCAATGTGGCTGCTGAAGGCAAGGCTATCGCCCGTGTGAACGATGTCGTGCTTTTCACCGAGTATGCCGTGCCTGGGGATGTGGTTGACGTGCAGGTTACCAAAAAGAAGCACTCCTTTATCGAAGGTCGTGTCGTGGGTTATAAGAAACTGTCGGAAGTACGTTGTGAGGCTGTTTGCGAGCATTATGGCTGCTGTGGTGGGTGCAAGTGGCAGATACTTCCTTACGATGAGCAGATACGCCATAAACAGCAACAAGTGGTTGATGCATTGACTCGCATAGGGCATCTGACTCTGCCAGAAATATCGCCTATCCTTGGCTCTGCCAAGATTTACCACTACAGGAACAAATTGGAATATACGTTTTCCAATCGCCGATGGATTCCTTTCGGTGTTGAGCGTGAGCAACTTACTCCAAAAGAACTCTGTGGCGTAGGCTTTCATATTCCAGGAATGTTCGATAAGGTGCTTGACGTGAAGAAGTGCTATCTTCAAGATGACATAACAAACCGCATTCGTAACGAGGTGCGTTCGTATGCGCTTGAACATAACCTTGAATTTTTCGACCTACGTTCTCAACAGGGTTTCCTCCGTACACTGATGATTCGTAACACGACCACAAGAGGGCTGATGGTGCTTTTGGCTTTCTACAAGGAGATGAAAGAGGAGCGTGAAGCATTGCTTACACACCTTAGCAATATGTTCCCCGAAATCACCTCGCTACTCTATGTCATTAACTCAAAGTGCAATGACACGATAACAGACCAGGAAATCCACCTTTTCGCTGGCGATGAAGCTATATATGAAAAGATGGAGGACTTACGCTTCAAGATAGGTCCTAAGTCGTTCTACCAGACCAACTCTGAACAGGCATACGAGTTGTATAAAGTGGTTCGCCGCTTTGCCAACCTAACTGGAAAGGAACTTGTATATGACCTTTACACAGGCACTGGCACCATAGCGAATTTTGTTGCAAATTCTTCACGCCATGTTGTTGGTATTGAGTATGTTCCGGAGGCTATTGAAGATGCGAAAGTCAATTCTGAAATCAATAATATCAAGAACACGACTTTCTTTGCTGGCGATATGAAGGATATACTCACCGACGGTTTTATCTCAGAGCATGGCCGTCCAGAGGTAATCATAACAGATCCCCCACGTGCGGGAATGCACGAGGATGTGGTGAAGGTAATCCTGAATGCGGCACCTGAACGTATAGTTTACGTGAGTTGCAACCCTGCCACACAAGCTCGCGACTTGGCGATGCTTTGCGTGGATTATGACATAACTGCCGTCCAACCTGTAGATATGTTCCCTCATACCCACCATGTTGAGAATGTAGTGCAATTGATGAGAAGAAACGAAGCAAGCGGGCTATGAACTATAAAAGCGAATTGAATGCAAACAAGGTTTTCCCTATACTTTCGAAGACTGCGGACAACCTTGGTTTGGAGTGTTATGTTGTTGGCGGTTGGGTGCGTGACCTATTGCTCGGTCGTCCTTCTGAGGATATTGACGTTGTGGTTGTAGGTTCGGGAATTGAAATGGCTGAGGCTTTTGCCAAGGAATTGGGTCGAGGTGCCTATATTGCCGTATTCCGCAATTTCGGTACTGCGCAAGTGCGCAAGGGAAAGATTGATGTTGAGTTTGTAGGTGCGAGAAAAGAATCATATCACCGCGAAAGCCGTAAACCCATTGTCGAGGATGGTACTCTTGCTGACGACCAATGCCGCCGTGACTTTACCGTCAACGCTATGGCTATATGCCTTAATAGCAGCCGTTATGGTGAACTTGTTGACCCTTTCAACGGAGTTGAAGACCTTCAAAGTGGCATTATCCGCACGCCACTTGACCCTGACATAACATTCAGTGATGACCCACTGCGGATGATGCGTGCTATACGTTTTGCCACACGTCTTGGTTTTAGCATACTGTCAGATACTTACGGGGCAATTCGCCGCAACGTTGAACGTATGGATATTATATCGTCCGAGCGTACGGCAGAGGAACTGAACAAAATAATGCGTACTGCAACCCCTTCTCGTGGCCTGATGCTTATGGATGGTTGTGGGTTGTTGGACAAAGTGTTGCCTGAAATCGCCGCAATGAAGGGCGTGCAGAAGTATAACGAACGTGCGCACAAGGATATTTTCGCTCATACTTTGAAAGTCCTGCAAGGCGTTGCTGATCGCTCTGACGACCTCTGGCTTCGCTATGCCGCACTTTTTCATGATGTGGGCAAGCCTAAGACTAAGCAGTGGGACGAAACTCACGGCTGGATTTTCTACAACCATAACTTCGTGGGTATGAAGATGCTTACCCCGATTTTCCGCCGTCTTCACCTGCCTTTGGGCGAGGAACTGAAATTCGTCAAGAAAATGGTTGACCTGCACATGCGCCCTATTAACCTCTGCGATGAGGGTGTTACAGACTCGGCCATTCGCCGTCTGCTTTTTGATGCTGGTGATGACATAGACAAACTGATGATTCTTTGCGAAAGTGACATAACTTCCGCAAATCGTGAGAAGGTGGAGCGTTTCGCCAACAATTACCAACTTCTCCGTCTCAAACTGAAGGAGATTGAGGAGAAAGACCGCATACGTAATTTCCAACCGCCTGTTGATGGTATTGAGATTATGCGTATGTTCAACATTCCCCCTTGCGCCACTATTGGCGAACTTAAAACCGCTGTTAAGGATGCTATTCTTGATGGTGTTATCCCAAATGAGCATGATGCAGCACGTGATTTCGTAATCGCTCGTGCAGCAGAACTCAACCTTAAACCTGCCGAAAACCTCGATTCCACCATAAATTAGGTTTCAACCGACTAATCAATACACCTATGCTACAGGCACTCTTCAATATTTTAGTAGTCGTGTTTTTATACACGGTATCACGACTATTTTTCTATTTTACCAATCTTCATATATTCACTGGGATTTCATTCTCGCACATGATGGAGATTCTCGGTGGTGGCTTACGTTTTGACCTCTCGGCTGTCCTTTACCTCTCTATCGTCTATCTCGTCCTTGCCTTATTGCCTCTACCTGACAAATGGCGCACAAACAAGATTTATGCCCATGTGCAGAAATATTTCTTCATTATTCCAAATGCCATAGGTTTGCTTGTCAACACTGCCGACATGGTTTATTTTCGCTTCTCTGACCGTCGTACAACCTGCACTTTCTTCTCCGAGTTTGCCAACGACTCAAATCTCTTAGGCATATTTGTCCACTCTGTTTTTGAATATTGGTATGTTACGATTTTCGCCATTATTCTTCTCGTTGCATTATTCCTACTCTACAAACCATACAAACCACTCTCCCTTCAACTCAAACCTGCCGTTTATTACACGGTGAATTCGGTCATTTTTGTCGTTGCTGGATACTTGACGGTAATAGGAATACGCGGGAGCCCAGGTGCCTATACAATGCCCATAAATATGAGTAATGCCACCGCATACGTTGAACGACCTGCCGAGGCTTCTCTCGTACTCAACACACCATTCTGTTTGATAAGGACTATAAACAGGGAGAATTACGAAAACCCACATTTCTTCCCAGATGACAAACTTGACGGTATAATGTCCCCTGTGCATTCAATGCCTTGCGAACCCCTTATTAAAGGCAAACCAAATATCGTTATATTCCTCCTTGAAAGTTTTGCTGCCGAACATGTAGGGTTCTACAATCCTGCGTCCAAACCTTTCACCCCTTTCCTCGATTCCCTCTTGTCGCAATCTATCACCTTCACTCACGCATACGCCGGTGGACGCAAGTCTGTTGACGCTCTCCCTGCCGTATTCTCTTCTATACCAAAGATGTACGAGTCTTTCGAGTCTTCCTCTTATTCGACAAATACAATATCTTCAATAGCCGATGTCTTGGGCAAACGGGGTTACCACACCTCTTTTTTCCATGGTGCGCCTAATGGCAGTATGGGTTTCGAGGCTTTTGTCCGTAGTGCTAAGTTCCAGCACTATTACGGCATGACTGAGTACCTTGCCGACCCTGCCTCAGACAAAGACGCTTACGATGGGAATTGGGGTATTTGGGACGGCGATTTCCTACCGTTTTTTGAACGCTCGCTCAATAATTTGCAGCAACCTTTCCTTACCTCTGTCTTCACCTTGTCTTCGCACCACCCTTTCAGCCTTCCCGAGAAATATAAAGGCAAACTTCCTGAAGGCAACGTTCCTATTTGCCGCTGTATTGCTTATACGGACATTGCTCTGCGGAAATTCTTCTCAGCTGCATCAAGCAAACATTGGTTCAAGAACACAATCTTCGTCCTTGTCGCCGACCACTCCAGCCAACCATTCCTTCCAGATTATACCACTGACGAGGGTCTCTTCCGTATTCCTATTGCCTTTTATATCCCTGCATTGGCAAAAAACAGCGATTCCACCACTATTGAATACCCTAGCGTTGACACCACGACAGTAGCCTCGCAGGTTGATATATTCCCTTCGCTCATGGCCCTGCTTGGTTATTCCGAGCCTTTCTTCTCTTTTGGCCAGGACATCATCTCTGCCCAAAAACAACACAACTATGCCGTCACCTTCCACTACCCATATTTCCAGATTATCTCTCTTAACGGCTACATACAGTTTGACGGCAAGAAAGTTGTAGCCGTCAAAGGCAACATCCCTGCTGCAGAACAGCAGGATATGGTACGATACATTAAGGCATACATCCAGCAATATGTCTCACGTCTTCTGAATAATACATTGCACTAATATGATACAAGCGCTATTTAATATCATCATAGTCATAGTGTTATACACTGTGTCACGATTGTTTTTCTATCTGATAAACCTCGATGTTTTCACCGACGTAACCTTTTCACATCTTATTGAGATGCTTGGTGGTGGCATTCGTTTTGACCTTACGGCAGTACTCTATCTTTCTTCTGTCTATTTGGTGCTTGCCTTGCTTCCACTTCCCGTCAAATGGCGTACAAACAAGACTTATGCCAGTGTGCAGAAATTTTTCTTCATATTTCCTAATGCCATTGGCCTTCTTGCCAATTGTGCGGATATGGCATATTTTCGTTTTACCGACCGTCGTACCACATGTTCCGCTTTTACCGAGTTCGCTGGCGAGACCAACCTATTCTCCGTTTTTGCAAACGCCCTTATCGACTATTGGTACATCACCATCTTTGCCGCGGCACTGATTGCTCTTCTCTACTTTATATATAGCCCATGCAAACCATACATCAATTTCACACCTAAGTATTATTATATTTTCAGTTCTGTCATTTTCCTCATCAGCGGTTATTTCACTGTTATTGCCATGCGTGGCTCTTTCAGGTTCGTTGACCGCCCGCTTGCCGTAAACGACGCTATGCTCTATGCGAAACGTCCCTCCGAGACATTTCTTGTACTAAACACACCTTTCTCTGTTTTACGCACTATTGGCAATAGTTCATACGAAAATCCCCAGTATTTTGCCGACAAACAACTTGACGCAATCTTTAACCCTATCCACGACACAAGATACGAACCTCTTTTAGAAGGCAAACCTAATGTAGTTGTATTCATACTCGAAAGTTTTGGCGCAGAACATATAGGTTTTTACAATCCTGCCTCAAAAGCCTACACCCCTTTCCTTGACTCGATTTTTGCCGAATCTATCGTATATATGCATACTTACGCTGTAGGAAGGAAATCTGTGGACGCCCCACCGGCGATACTCTCCTCAATTCCTAAATTGTACGAGTCTTTCGTACTTTCTTCCTATGGTGTCAACAAAATATCATCCGTTGCCTCTGTGTTGAACAAACGAGGCTATCATTCCATTTTCTTCCATGGGGCTCCTAACGGCAGCATGGGATTTAATGCCTATGCGAAAAATGCTGGGTTCAACGAATATTGTGGCGAGGATGAATATTACGCAGACCCTATTTCAAACCAAAAGCCAGACTTAGGTAATTGGGGGCTTTGGGATGAGGATTTCTTCGATTTCATCGAGCGAAAACTCAATTCAACCCCCGAGCCTTTCTGTTCTACTGTCTTCACACTTTCGTCGCACCATCCTTTCAAAGTTCCCGAAAAGTATGATTCTACCATCCCTCTTAGTTCAAATAAGTTGTGCCGTGTTATAGCTTACACCGACCTTGCCCTCCGTCACTTGTTCGAAAACATTTCACGTCAGCCGTGGTTCAATAACACAATTTTCGTCTTTGTTGCCGACCACACCAGCGAGTCTGTCTCGCCAGAATTCTTGACGGACGAAGGGGTCTTCCGTATTCCTTTGGCTTTCTACATACCTTCGCTTCTTAATAGTAAAGACACCCTCGCTCAAATGCATCTCCAACACAACGACTCTTCTGAGGTACAACAAAATTATTTCACCTATCCTCGTATTGACACTACAACTATAGCTTCACAAGTTGACATTTTCCCTTCACTGATGAGCCTCGTTGGTTGCTCTGAACCTTTCTTCGCTTTTGGACAGGACATCATCTCTTCACCTAAGCGAGATAATTTTGCCATAACGTTCCATTATCCATATTTTCAAGTCATTTCCCTCAATGGCTACATCCAGTTTGACGGCACTAATATAGTCTCTGTCAATGGTGACATTCCTAACGGCGAGCAGCAGGACATGCTTCGCTATCTGAAGGCATACATTCAGCAATATGTAGTCCATCTTCTCAATAATACGCTATACTAACATGATACAGGCTTTTTTCAATATATTCGTACTCATGGCGTTTTACACCATGTCACGACTTTTTTTCTACTTTATCAACCTTGGTATATTCACTGACGTCTCTTTCTCCCACCTCATCGAGATGCTTGGCGGTGGTCTTCGTTTTGACCTCACGGCGGTTCTTTATCTCTCTTCTGTCTATCTTGTGCTTACCTTGCTTCCCCTCCCTGTCAAATGGCGTTCAAATAAGGTTTATTCAAGAGTACAGAAGTTTTTCTACATATTTCCCAATGCAATAGGACTGCTTGCAAACAGTGCCGATATGGCGTATTTCCGTTTCTCCGACCATAGGACTACATGTACTTTTTTCTCGGAGTTTGCCAACGAAACCAACCTCTTCTCTATATTCATCACCTCTGTCTTCCAGTTTTGGTATATCACTCTTTTTGCCATACTCCTCATCATTGGGCTATTCATACTCTATAAACCATATAAACCTTGTCTTAGGAACATCAAATCTCCACTCTATTATACTCTCGCCAGCCTATCTTTTATCGTTTGTGGATTCTTGACTGTTGTAGGAATCCGCGGTGGCTTAAACGATTCCCGCCCAATAACAATGGACGCTGCCATGAAATACGTTGACCGTCCTGCCGAATCATCCTTAGTACTAAATACCCCTTTCTGCATCATTCGTACAATTAGCTACGAGTCTTTAGAGAACCCACATTATTTTGCCGATGACCAGCTGGACGACATTATGTCCCCAATCCACTCTGCGACTTGCGCACCTCTTTTGCCAGGCACTCCTAATGTGGTCATCATTATCCTTGAAGGTTTCGCTGCCGAGTATGTAGGTTTCTGTAACCCCGCGTCCCATATCTTTACACCATTCCTTGATTCGATTTTTGCCGAATCCATCGCATTCTCTCATACCTATGCTACTGGCCGTGTTTCTGTCGATGCTACTCCAGCGGTTCTCTCTTCAATACCTAAGATGTATGATTCTTTTGTACTCTCATCATATTCTACCAATACCTTATCTTCAATTGCCGACATCTTGAACAAACGTGGCTACAACACCTCGTTTTTCCATGGTGCGCCAAATGGCAGCATGGGATTTGATTCCTTTATGCATAATGCCAAATTCCAGCATTATTTTGGAATGAACGAATACCTGGCTGACCCTGCCTCTGACAAAAAAGCATACGACGGAAGTTGGGGAATATGGGATGAGGACTTCCTCGCATATTTCGAGCGTTCTATTGCAAAACTCCCCGAACCTTTCCTCACCTCGGTTTTCACAGTGACTTCTCACCATCCTTTCAATGTCCCAGATAAATATAAAGGCAAGCTTCCAGAAGGCAAAGTACCTTTATGCCGTTGCATTGCTTATACTGACATTGCCTTGAGAAAGTTTTTCGCTGCCGCTTCGCAAGAACCTTGGTTCATAAACACTATTTTTATACTCGTGGCTGACCATACCAACCAACCTTCACTCCCTGAGTACTCCACTGACGAAGGTCTGTTCAGGATACCCCTTGCGTTCTATATCCCTGCATTGGCAAAAAACAGCGATTCCACCACTATTGAATACCCTTGCGTTGACACTACGACAGTAGCCTCGCAGGTTGATATATTCCCTTCACTCATGGCCCTGCTTGGTTATTCCGAGCCTTTCTTCGCTTTTGGCCAGGACATCATATCTGCCAAAAAACAACACAACTATGCCGTCACCTTCCACTACCCATATTTCCAGATTATCTCTCTTAACGGCTACATACAGTTTGACGGCAAGAAAGTTGTAGCCGTCAAAGGCAACATCCCTGCTGCAGAACAGCAAGAGATGGTTCGTTACCTTAAGGCTTACATTCAGCAATATATTGTGCATGTTTTGAATAATACCCTATATTGTCCAATTCCATCTAATTCCGCAATCAAATGAAACAACTGCTTTTATCTCTTTGCTTTCTCTTGGCAACAACTCTTAATGCTGAGGTGAAGATAGTCAACATCGGGGTTATCCCTACACCTCAGTCTGTTGTCTTCTCTGGCGACAGTGCTTCTCTGGACAAAGTAAAATTCAATAGTCACAAGGTGCCTGCGCTCCAAAACGTGAAAAACCAGCAAGGCGCATACATCATTACCATATCTAAAAAGCGTTTTGACATTTACTATACTGACGAAGAGGGTTTGGCAAACGCCACGCACACTTTTGATATGATGCACCTACATTTTGGCAATACAATCCCTTGTATGACAATAACCGACTGGCCGGCGTTTCTTAACCGTGGTTGGTTGGACGATGTCAGCCGTGGACCTGTAACAAAAAATTCATTCAGTAAGGAACAGTTCAGCCGCATGTCTATGTGGAAAATGAATTTTGGCTCATATTATACAGAACATACGCTTCATAATCCCCAATATCCAGACATCATTCCGCCTCTTGATTTCAATTACTGCCCGAATGCTTCAATGGCAAACCTTCAGTGTTTCGCACATTTTGAAAAGACTCTCCGTATTCCTTATTATAAAGGAATTATGGATACACGAACCAATGTAAATCCAGCATCTGACAATACTTACGATTTTCTGCGAAGCCAGATTGCAAACACTTGGAAGCTCTATCCTTCATCACATCACTTCAACATAAATTGCGATGAGACAGAAGGCCTGGGCAGTGGTCGGGCTTATGGTTACGTGTCGCAAGTAGGTGCCGACACTGCTTATTGTCGCCATATACGCAAGGTTTATGACATTGTAGTTGACGAGGCGTCTAAACTTGGCAAAGAACCCCCCGAGGTGCTGATGTGGGGTGACATCGTAGGCAAGAATCCAGATATGATTCGTCATCTTCCTCACGAAATGAATTATATCGTATGGTCTTACGCGGCAGCCGACAGTTATGACGGAATGCTTGAGCCTTTCCGTGGCACCAAGTTCTGGATTGCCCCTGGTGTCAGCCATTGGAGTTCGATACCTTTCGTCAACAATTATATACGCAACATTGCCAACTTTGCCCGTGATGGTTACAAGGCTGGTGCGCTTGGGATAATCAACACCTCGTGGGACGATAGTGGCGAAGCCCTTTTTGCCGACACTTGGCACGCCATGGCGTGGGCGGCGGAGATGGCGTGGCATCCTCTTTCCAGCAATGACCCGCAGGAAATAAATATGCGTGAGAAGGTTTTCAACGAGATTTATTCGGAGTTATATGGCGATGTTAAACCTATATACGCACTTGGTGCATTGGCTGACAACAAATGGGTTGGGGAATGGTTCAACACTGGCGCGCTCTACCAACCTCTGCTTAATTTCCACCCATCTAACATTGATGACGCTGTCATCGTTCGTTGTGATTCCGTCGAAAAAATTGTCACTGGGATACTTACCATGACCGACTCGTTACAACTGCCTCATGTTGTGTATGGGTGCCACCGCATTCTGACAGTATGCGCAAAAAACCGACTTAGGGTATTGTTAGGTCGTGCTCTCGTTAACCATAACGTCACTCCAGTGCGCGATTTTGCCGACGCTTATTTCAAAATGCTTCACAACCTCAAATGCGAGTATCTGCGCCTTTGGGACAATGAGGCGACCTGCTACAGCCGTGAAATAATCTGCCAACGTTACGATGATTTGGCAAATGAGATTGCCGAGGCTTTCCACCATGTCTTCATCGCAAAAAACAGCACAGAGGTTACGCTCTCGACAATTGACACCTCGCTTGTGATATATTACACCCTCGACGGAGGCAAGCCTTCCGAAGGCTCTGCTATCTACTCATCGCCTTTGGTTGTTGACCACAGTTGCCTGATTCAGGCTATGACGCACGACCGTTGGGGCGAACCGTATTACTCATCACAATATACCCTTTCTCACCTTGGTATGGGGCATCGCACGGCACTCAACAACCATTACAGTGATTATCGCCCAGTCTATAGCGGTGGTGGCGAAAACGCCCTTGCTGACGGCATTCTCGGCAGTGACGACTCCTATGCCGATGGACATTGGCAAGGTTTTTCTGGCTGTGACATTTCGGTTGATTATGACTTCGGGAAACAAGTTGCGGTGAACAACATCTCTTTCCGCTCACTTCAGAATACCTTCGACTGGATACTTTCCCCACAGACACTTGACATTCAGGTTTCTCAAGACGGCATCACATGGACTACCGCACGCACCGAGCATTTTGACCCTCAACTCAAAGTCGGAGGCACGATCATCCACGCAAATGCCGCACGCAACCTGGATCTAACCACACGCCATCTCCGCGTCATAATCCGCAACCCAGGTGTTTTGCCTTCATGGCATCCTGCCCATGGCAATGACAGTTACCTCTTTGTTGACGAGATTGTCATAGAATAAAAAATCACTCTCTCTTGCCCTAAAATAATAGACATGGCATAGCAAATTTCTAATTGTAACCGTTTAATTGTAACCCACCACATAATCATCTGTCTATCAATGCTCATCCTTCACAAATATGCCAAAAACTAATTGTAACCAATTGTAACCGCCCAACTCACATAAAATATGCAAAATTTCGTAAACACCCAAACCGCCATTTTCAAATTAACATTAGTTGCGCAAAACTTAACCACCCTTAAAAAAGACGTAGCCCAAACGAACCCCTAACCTACCCCACATATAGACCAAATCCCGAAAATCCCGATTTGAAATGTTAAATTTTCAACTGGAAATTTCCTGTACCACACGAGAACTATCTTACAAATTGTGCGCACAAAAACCAATCCATCTATTCCTGCCAGAAATACCAAGGTTTACTGCATTCGTATTCGTTACAATAATATGACAACACCAAGTCAAGCGGGGTCATCTCATTTCCACATAGAGAAGACACACGTCCGTTCTTATCGTAAATCAATGCTTTTATAAGCTTATCGTTCCAATAGGCCGCCTCAACGGCAATTTTGCCATCTACGTAATAAACGTCAACGAATGAACCGTAGGCGTTACTCCTATCCTTCCTTTTCATCGCGACGACGAAATAAACATCACCGCCATGCAGGTCGCTTTCCCAGAAATCGTCAACATCATAAACGCCGTACTCAAAGCTACAATCATAGTCATCGTACAAATTGCCAACGCTAACGACATTGCCTGACTCGTCACGCCCTATCTCATATTTTTTACTGCACGAATCATCTTCGAGATAAAGTCTCATCATCTCTTTAAGTAGGAATTGATTATAATCCGATGTCGCTTTCTCCTCGCTTAGTATAACTGATGCGACACTCTTCAACCTACCTATAGAGTCGTAGGCGAATTTGTAGCCTTCAAAATCACAACATTCCGAACACTGGCTGACAACCATCAGGAGATTATCGTCAGGAGAGAAGAGTTCCAACCGAGTGCTATATGCGAAATGGGTATTTGTTGTATAAACCATATAGCATTTCGTTCTTACATCGCTGAATGTGTCAACCTCTGAAGTCTCGATATTTGTGCTATCGTCTTTGAAATAGATATTCTCAGCCTTGCAACCAACAACATAAGGGTTCTCTTGGTTACTGTTCTTCTTACAACTTGCCAAAAGGATGGCAATGAGGGCTATGGCAAACAAGTGTTTCATAAGTAACATTATTGAGTCCATTTATAAAGCGGCATTTTTACCATGGATTCTCGTCACAACGAATCCATAAACAAGTATTGATAGTTTCTACAGGCATCAATGTTTTTTGTGAGCAATGACTACTGTAGCAAAAGTTTTGTGAAGACCCCACCTTTTTGAAAGATATTCTATAATAAAACAAGTACTCCTTTTACATAAAAGTTCTACGCTGCAAAGTTACGACTTTTTTTTGAAATGGAGTAATTTTTGAGCGCTTATTTGTCAAATTTCTTTTGCGGAGGCTCATAAGCGAGCGGATTATATTGTTGTACAGGTAACCGTATTTCCCACATCTCAAACCGAGTGTCGAATCTATCGTATCTCTCAGGAAATCCTACAAACTAACTGCTAAACCTACACCAATGACGTGTTCGGCAGGTTTGCTTGCGAATAGGTAATAATTATAATAGACATCGAACACGAAATATTTGTTCAAGACGATATCCGTGCCAACATAATGTCTTGTTTTTAGCCATTTATCCCATGTATATAATTCAATGGCGATGTAGGGTTTGAACCTGCTGTTTGGAATGGCATACTGGATTTTCAGTTTCGAGCGCAATTCATTTGCCAAGTTAGGCGAGGACAATGCCCATTTATGCTGGTATCTTTCACGTAATGACACCGATAAATAGCCTTCCTTTAGGATTCCAGTCACATCGACTACTGCCCTATGAGCAATTTGATCTGGTTCAAACAATAGATGATATGCGGCATCAACCTTCAACCATTTCGTGATTTTGTATCCGACTGTCATACCAAGGAAACACAAATCCAGACGTTTATATTGAAAATTGTCGTGCTCGAAATACAACGACACAAACCAATTGGAATTATTGATTGAATGACTTACATCAATGTGTTCCCATCCGCCAAAAGTATTGTTCGGCTGTTCTTCTGCTGACACATTTACGCTGTACATCATGGTCAACAGGCAAATTAGGAATATTGTAACAGGACACCTTGGCATAGTTGTCTAACAGATTACACCAATTACCGTCCTTTTTACTATCTCGTGCATTGCCAACAAAAGAAATACATCATATTTGAAATCGGGAGGTAACATAGTTTGTCGCACATTTTTTGAACGAGAAAACGTATTCACTCAATATCCTCCATGAAGTCAATTTCCATCCATTTCAGAAGTTCCTCGGTATATTCCTTTAAGAGACCTTTGTAATAGGTTACATCCTCATGGTTGGATTTCGTAATCTTTTCCCAGACGGTAATTATCTTTGCATCTTTGTATGCCTTTTCGAGTTGCTGACGGTCGTCCTCGGTAAACGTTACCGACAAATGATGCTTGTTAAGAATTTCGTCAATGTCCTTTTCTGGAGACACTTCGGCAAGAAGCTCACCAAGGAATGAACGATATTCAGCCTCTACCTTGGCAGGGAGTCCCATTGAGTAGCGGCTTTCATCCAAAGTCTGAGCCTTTTCAGAAGCAGCCTCATACACAAGATTGCCGAAATACTTTTCGAGCAATTCCTCTATCTTATGGTCACATCTTGATTGTATTGTATCTCTTTCCATAATCAGTCAAGTTCATTTCAAACAAACTACTTCAGTTTTTCTAACAAATCAGCAAGATTTGGAAGTTTTTCCGCCATTTTCAACAACGCCATTCTCTCTTCATGCTTTGCCATATTTTCTTTTTGAACTTCTTCAGATGGTTTTTTCAACTTCTCTATTTCTTCATTCAATTTCTTTATTTCATCATCTTTATCCTTTATCATCTTGTCAATATCTCTATCGAAAGATTTTTTATTCAAATAAAGGACATACGCTATCAACACCACAAATAAAAGCACACAAAATGCAAAAAAACACAAAAACCAGTATATACATTCCTTACAACAACAAATGACAATTACGAACGTCACTATTGCCATAACACCGAAAGTCAATGCTCTGCAGAACACTTTGTAGAATTTATTTTCCATATCAACTTATTTTATTTGATTTCATAATATCATAGAACAAGGGGAAATGCCTTACAATCCTCCTGTCAGTTTCTTTATAATTTTCTTTTACATTTCCTAAGCTCCTTACCTTCAACGACATCTCATCCAATTCGTCAAAATCAACTATACAAATATGCCTTGCTAATATTTCACCAAATTTCAATTTTCCTTTTTTGTTAGTTACGTCATCTTTATCCCACACATCAACCCCATACATAATATTGAAAGCATTCCATCTCTTATGCTCCATCTCTGCGTATTTTTCCACAAAGAACGGGTCTTTGATGCGTTCTTTGAACATCTCCTCACCGCCAGCCACATCAACAGTATTCTTTATATTCAACGCCACTGAACGGCTTGAGTTCTGGTTAAATATATTGGTGTCATCCTTATCCCACACAGTTTCCATATCAACATCGTTAAATTGTTCATCTCTCAATATTGGACAGTCATTCCTATTATAAACATAGTTTACACGCTTTGCAATATTATCAATCCTCTCATCCACCAAACACTCCACACTGTTGATTTTCTCAAAATCTCCGAATGTCTCAATTGGAGAACCACCCACTTCTTTGTAGAAATTATAACTCTCGTAATTCTTTACATGTGCGAATATCTTCTCGGGCATATGACTTTCATCTTTCGCATTAAAAGAATTCAGGAACCTCAACCTGAACCTATGCAACTGCATAGCCGTATTAGTATTTAGTTCATCATCACCCAACGAAACTATAACCCTATCAAAATTAAGTATGTTTTCTTTGAACTCAAGCCAACGATAGAAATCATAACCATTGACCGAAGATACTGTCCTTCTATCTTTCCAAACAAATGTCCGTTGCTTATCCTCAAAGTGGTTCAACACTTCATCTTCCATCAATCCGCTCCTTTCCTCTCCCACTATGGCACCATTTTCATCCAAAAAAATTGTAGGATTCACATTTATCTCAATATTCATTTTAATAGCCGCCTCAAATATCCCGATATACCTTCCCCTGTTTTTCTCAAAATCATCATCTACCACAGTCACAGAAAAATGGAAGTCATTCCCAAGGAACTGTGCGTCACAAACTGTCTTCCTCAGCAGTTCAAAACCTGACCATCCCAACCCCAGCAACAGCACATGGCAATCCCCGCTGACCGTAGCACTATCCGGATGAATAGTCAGCCTCTTCTCCACAGATTTGAACTCACGTTTACTCAAATCAAGCAACGGATATTTCATTACGAACAACCGAGCAGCAAGGTCAGATTGGTTATACAGACTGACCTCTACCATCTTTTTCAGATACTCCTTATCCTTTAATTTAGACAGGAACAAAACGTCAATTCCCTCAATCTCAGTCCTTACATGAAGATATACCTTTCTCTTCAATTTTGGCAACCTATTTTCCAACTTATCTATCATCCTTAGCGCACGACTCACATTGTCATCTTGCTTCTCGGTCATAAAGAAATGTCTTACTCCCCTTATATTCAACTTCTTACCAAAATCCTCATACAACACGATAGCACCAAAATCCATCAATTCGTCAACAATCTTCGACTCCTCATCAGCATTATATTCTGTTTTTTTAGGCAGCACAAATACAGGTTGGCGTAACTTTCCCTTGTCCATAACATCCTTTGCCAGAACCATTCCATCTACACTGTAACCCCAAAACACATAAATCTGATCTTTTTGCATCATCCAATACAAAGACCTGCATATCATCTTCTTACCGAACAACGAAAACAAAATCCAAGCCGCCAGGAAATATCCAAGGAAATGAAGCAAATAATACCAAGAATACGCATCATTCCAACTGAGTACATAATCACCCCTCGAAGGGAAAAAGATTGACAAAGTGTTAACAATCGGATACAAATAAGAGTTCTTCAAATCTAATTCAACGAACTCATGGTCCAGTATCTCCGAATAAACACAAATTCCCATACTCATTAACGCAACAAACAAAATCACGAAAACAAGATTATTTCTCATCACCTTGCCCGTCACAGCCACAACCATCCATGCTAATAGGATAATATCCAGTGAAATCAATACCCTACCCACAATTTCCCAATCAGTAAACCTAATCAGTAAAACCCCAATCAAAGCGACCACAACCATGATGACTCCTACACGTTTCAATAAAAACAACAGTCTATTAAGTTTCCAATCAGCAAATTTCATAAAATCAAATTAATTACTATCTCTAATGCATAAATTATTTCGCCTAAAATAAGATATGTCAAAATCGGCAAAAAACCACGCTGCAAATTTACAAAAATATTTTCACATAGCAACAAAAAACCGCTAGTTTTTTCAGAGAAAAATAAATATCAAAGAAATCCCCTACATTAGCACAACCTACTCCTTACGGACAGTGAATGTGATTATCAATAATTTAACCACAGAAATTCTCACCATCTTTTCTGACCGTCTTGCCTTCGTGGGTGGGGAGAATCCAATCCCGTGAATATACTCACTCAATTCGTTATAGAGCCTGATTTTTTTTGATATGGCAACTCTCTCAAAAAATTTTGTCGTCCAGGTGTTTGTAATAATTGTTAAGGGTGATTCTATTAATTATGTTGAGACGATTTTGAAGTTTATTTTTAGCAGATTGCTGTGCGGAGGGAGGGAGCAATGCGGGCACTGTGACCGACTGACAATCAGCAAGATGCAAAAATAAATCCAAAATCGTCCAACTATGAACCATCCGCCTTGTATCATAAAAACATAAATAATAGAACCACCCTTAATGCTTTAGGTAGTGAAAATATAAAAATCCTCCCCTAAAAACTTGTTGTTTCCAAAATATTTTATTACCTTTGCAGCGAAATTGAAAACGGTATATAATTATGAAACGTCTCTTTGTCTTTTTTGTCCTTCTTGCTTCAATGACAGCACTTTACGCACAGCCACGTGCCATTGGTGGACGCTTGGGATATGGCTTGGAATTTTCGTATGAACACACGCTTCATGATGCGAATATGCTTTCTATAGACGCAGGTCTTTGTGGATTTCATGGTGCTGAGGTTGCCATAACATACGATTGGATAAACCCTGGCGGACACAGTTTTGCCTCTGTTTGGAGTGGCCGTGGCGAATGGAATTGGTATGCCGGCGTTGGTGGGGCGGCAGGTGGGCACTGGAAACATTCCACTGGCGCTTTCGTTGGCGTGGCTGGGCGTCTGGGCGTTGAATATAATTTCTGGTTCCCTCTACAGCTTTCCTTCGATTACCGTCCTGTCTTGGGACTTGGCATATCCGATGATGCTTTCTTCTATCGTGACGGCTTTTTCAGTGGCGCAATCGCTTTTGGCGTACGTTATCGCTTCTGATTGATTCGTAGTATATGAAACGCCTGCTTATTGTCCTGTTCCCGTTATTTTGCGTTTTTCCACTCGCTTTCGCCACAACTGTCAAGATAGACTCCGCCCAATACGTTTGCGACGGTGGAATGATGATTCATACAGGCTACCTGACTGGTGACATTGATGCCCTGGGCTACCATGCCTCT
Source organism: Paludibacteraceae bacterium (assembly GCA_024399545.1). Taxonomy (GTDB): domain Bacteria; phylum Bacteroidota; class Bacteroidia; order Bacteroidales; family Paludibacteraceae; genus Aphodosoma. Next base: position 5,544 of record JAKSNS010000030.1, on the reverse strand, counting down.
GGCGCACCTTATGGCATTGGGGGTATCGCACGCTACCATTTCGCCAAACATTGGCGTGTAGGTGGCGAAGGATATGTCTCTAATCTCGGGCAGAAGGGCAACGGCAGTTTCTTCAGATACGCTTGGGGTGGTGCTTTACTTGACTTTTATTGGGAATTTCGTCGTGTTATGCCCTACATAGGCTTTACTGTAGGCGGCGGTTCTAATACAACCTTGTTGATTATGGACGAACCGGACGGCGAGTGGGAGCCTGTAGGCGAGACTTACTACCGCAAAAAGGCTTTCGGTATCGTTGACCCTTACATTGGCATGGATGTCATCATAACCAAACATTTTCACCTCACTTTCAAGCTCGACTGCCTTATCCCTATGCGCAAGCGGCATGACATCCCAATTGGCCCACGCTTCTACCTCGGGTTCCTTTTCTACCACTAATCTTCCTCTGTCATTCAGTGCATGGTGTTGTTTACAAGGTGTACTATGTACTGTTGTATAAAAGCCTTCAGGTATCTTGTCATTTCTTTTTGTTCTTCCGTTGGTATGTTCCCGTTGACAGCGACGACTTTCCGTCCGTCGAATTGTATGTAGCCATTCCGTGAAATCACTTGGAAATATGGGTAATTGTACGTCACGGCATAATTATGCCTTTTTGGTGAAGTTATGATATTCTGACCAAATGCAAAGAACGGCTCTTTATAACCGATTATAGACATAATTGACGGGAAAATGTCAATCTGTGATACTATGGACGTTGTGTCGCGACGTGGATATTCAATCGGGGACGAGTCGTTACCTGCGGCAAGTGATGGTATGTAGAAGGCGAGAGGCACACGGAATACCCCTTCGTCGGTAGAGTATTCAGGTTGGTATTGTTGGTTGGTGTGGTCTGCCACAAAGACGAAAACGGTGTTGAGGTACCAATCCTCTTTAGCCGCTTTCCTGAAAAAGTTCTCCAACGCTTTGTCTGTATATGCTATACATTGGCACAATGGAACGTTCCCTTCTGGAAGTTTGCCTTTGTAACTGTCAGGTACTTTGAATGGATGGTGGGATGAGAGTGTGAAGACCGAAGTGAGGAACGGTCGTGGCAATTCGCCGATTTCACGTTCGTAGTAGTCAAGAAAATCATAATCCCATATTCCCCATGTACCGTCGAATGCCTTTTTGTCGGATGCATTGTCGGCAACATATTCGTTCAAGCCGTAGTAGTGCATAAACTTTGCATTGTGCGTGTAAGCCTCGAAACCCATACTTCCGTTCGGTGCACCGTGGAAGAACGATGTGTGGTACCCCTGTTTGTTAAGGGCATCGGCTATCGAGGTTATTGTGTCCGTTGAATACGATGATGTGACGAATGGGTCGTAAACCTTTGGAATTGACGAGAGTATTGCAGGTGGGGCGTCAACCGACTTTCGACCGCTTGAATATGCATGGGTGAACGTTATCGAATGTGCCAATAACGAGTCGAGGAATGGGGTGAAAGGCTTGGATTGCGGGTTGTAGAACCCCACATGTTCTGCGGCGAAACTCTCCAGGATAAATATCACGACGTTAGGTTTGCTCTTGAACAATGGCTCGCAAGGTGTGGCGTGGATAGGCGACATTATATTTTCCAACTCGTCGTCGGCTATGTAGTGCGGGTTTTCGTATGTTACGTTACCCAATGTCTTCATCAGGCAGAACGGGGTGTTCAGCACAAGCGAGGTCTCGGCAGGGTGGTCAACATACGTCATTGCGTAACTCATATCTATTGGGCGTGTATAAGCGCCAAAACCACCACGCATCCCAATGACTGTGAGGTAACCTGATATTCCAAAAAGGATAGTTGCGAGGGGGTAGTATATCTTAGGCGAAAGTTTGCGGAAAACCGCTTTGTATGGCATATACAATAAGGCCATCGCCACAATCGCGGCAATTGCGAATAACGTCACATACCAATACTCGATGACCGAATGGAAGAAAATGCCAATCAAGTTTGACTCGTTGGCGAACTCCGAAAAGAAAGTGCATGTGGTTCTGTGCCCTGAGAACCTGATATAAACCATATCGGCGCAGTTTGCCAACAGCCCAAGCGCATTGGGGACAAGTAGCGAATACTTCTGCACACGGGCATAAACCTTGTTGGCGCGCCATTTGACTGGCAAAGACAGCAACGCAAGCACAAGGTAAAGAGACGACAGGTACAGTACCGCAGTCAGGTCAAAGCGTATTCCCCCACCGAGTATCTCCATCATGTGGTGAAAGGAGATGTCTGGAAAGAGGGCGGGCGTGGTCAAATAGTAAAATATTCGTGACACGGTGTACAGTGCCATAATCACGAAAACGTTGAAAAGAGCTTGTAACATAGGCTTTTCCTTGATGATGAAAATTTTCTGCCGTTTCAAGTGCAAAGGTACGAATTTTTTTCGTAACTTTGCGCCATCAAAACATTAAATTTTCAAAGGATATGGGATTTCTTGAAACAAGGACCACGGCGGATGGCCGTGAACTCTCGACAAGGGAGGCAAGGATACTTGAACGCAGCGAAGTCGCTGAAGGCGAAAGTGCCATCTCTACATCACTTTACAACCTTGTAATGGGTGGTACGGTTGCGTATGGCTTACTTGTGAACGCATTGATAGTGTGGGCATTTGGTCAAACACTCTTGCATTACATCGTAGCCAACCCTAGTTCGTATTATGTGATACTTATTGCTTACGTTATCCTGGGAATTATTGGCATACTAATGTCGAAGAAAAGCAAAAGCGCATTAATATCTTTCATTGGCTACAACCTCTTGGTTCTGCCATTAGGTGCGGTTTTGGCGGTTTATGTCTCCGTTTTTCCTGCGATACTCGTGGCTAAGGCAACACTGCTTACTGGTTTCATCACTCTTTTTATGATGGGAATAGGTTCTGCCTTCCCCCAGTTCTTCTCTAAGATGGCAGGTACTCTTGCCATAACTCTTATCGTTACGCTCATTGTTGAGGTAATCAGCGTTTTCTTCTTCGGTTACAGCGGAACATTGTTCGACTATATCTTCGTACTGGTATTCTCACTCTACATCGGCTTTGATTTCTCCCGTTCGCAGGCATACGCCAAGACGCTTGACAACGCTGTCGATTCTGCCGTTGACATCTACCTTGACATCGTCAACCTCTTCATCCGCATTCTTTCAATATTGGGTAAAAGGAATTGATGAATTTCCATCCTTGCAAAAATATTAAGCGATGATGAAATAATAACTTGGAACGATTTTGCTCAGATTGTTAGTCTATTTTGATGTTGTGAAGAAGGAGTTTAGTGGGCTAAATGACTGATGAATAACATCAAAACTGCTGCAAGCCGAACGCAAAGAGCTTGCTCATTTGCTGAGGCACAGCGCAGTTTATATAAAATAGACAACAAGATGAGTAAAAGCGGAACAAGTAAAAATTCATATTTGTACCAAGTTATTATTTTATCATCACTAAATAAACCAATGAGAGTAGAGTCATGAAAGATATTGATGAAAATAAGATAGTTGAATCTGCTGTTAATGTTATCAAAACAGCTATTCTAAAAAGTCAGGCACGTGCTCTTGAAGCAGTAAATCATGAACAGCTTGCCCTATATTATGGCATAGGTAGATTTGTTTCGATGAATACACGCAATAAAAACTGGGGTAATAGTGTTGTGAAATCTATCAGTGAACGATTGAAAACAGTATTGCCAGGATTAAGAGGCTTTAGTGAGACCAATCTCAAGAACATGAGAAAGTTTTATGAGACTTGGCAATGTCTTGAACCTAATTCGTCAGTTACGACTGACGAATTATCACTATTTCCCAGTTGTTGCCTTTTTAAGCATTAGTTTCACTCATCATGTAGCTATTGCTTTTAGTAATTGACGAGAGAATAATTGAAAACTCGATTGTCCATAATGTGAAGAACTTTATCATGGCTTTCGGAAAAGGCTTCAGTTTTATCGGCAATCAGGTGCATTGCGAAAAATTTGGGCATGACCATTGGGTTGACTTGTTGTTTTTTAACAGGGAACTGAAATCGCTTGTAGTCTTTGAATTGAAAAATGGTGACTTCAAACCTGCTTACCTTGGACAATTGAGTGCCTATCTGCGTATTCTGAATGACGATGAACGGAAAAAGGATGAAAATGCTCCAATAGGAATCATTTTGTGCAAGAAAGCGGATAAGGCATACGTTGAATATGTAATGCAGGATTTCAAACAACCTATGGGTGTTGCCACATATAAAACACTGGATGATAATATCAAGAAGGTTCTGCCACCAAAAGAACAATTGGAAAAATTATTGGAAGGCGATAACAATAAGCACGAAAAATAATGAACTACCCATTAATATCAGAATACGTTGCAGCCATTAAGGATGCTGCCGGCAACTTGGACAAGTTGGCAAACTTGAAACCAGTCTTGGATAATGACGATGAACCTATCCATAGCAGTGGTGCTTTTGCTGTTGTCTTCAAAATGGTTGATGACAATGGCAAGTATTATGCCTTGAAATGTTTCACCGAAGAGCAGACCGGTCGTGCGGAAGCTTACAAACTGATAGCTGACGAACTTGAAATAGTCAACTCCTCATATATGCTGAATGTAGAGTATTACGAAAAGGAACTCTTTGTTGACAGCAATGTAACCGAGGATACCGAGTTCCCTGTCCTGCTGATGGATTGGGTAGATGGTGAGACAATGGACAAGTATATCGCAGACAATTATGCCGATGAATATGAAATGTCCTGGCTCTGCTATCGTTTCTGCAAAATGGCAGCTTGGTTGATGTCACAGCCTTTTGCACATGGCGACTTGAAACCAGACAATATCATAGTACGGGAGGATGGTGAACTTGTGTTGATTGATTATGATGGGATGTTTGTCCCTGCGATGAAAGGTCGGAAATCACCAACTTTAGGCACTAAGGATTTTGTCCACCCTAATCGCAAGGTTGACGACTTTGATGAGACAATAGATGATTTCACGTTGGCAAGTATTGCTCTTTCTCTGAAAGCGATATCATTGGATTCATCGTTGTATGAGAAGTTTGCCAAGCCTGACAGGTTGCTGTTCTCATCAACAGATTATCTTGATTTAAGCAAATGTGAGATGATGAAGAAGCTGTGCGAATTTATGGGGAATTTGGATTTGGTGAGGTTGAAAAGTCTGTTTGAATATTCTTTGGCATTAGGGAATCTGTCTTCTGTCTCTTTCAGGTCATTTGTGCTTGCTAAACCAACTGCTGCAAAACCATGCAAATACACACTCGAAGAACTGGAAGCAATGTCAGAAGTCACTGATGAAGAACTTGAAGAAATAGACTGGGATGAGACAGTTGCGAAATATAGCAAAGATGGGAAAAGATTACTTAAGGTGTGGGAGGATATTAATGGTGCTTTTTCCATTAGAAAAGGAACTTTGGTGGTATGTAATGGTGCTTTTTCATGGTGCAACGGTTTGACCGAGATAACCATCCCAAAAAGCGTCACAAGCATTGGTGATGGTGCTTTTTTTGGTTGCAGCGGTTTGACCGAGATAACCATCCCAGAGAGCGT
>JAKSNS010000003.1 GCA_024399545.1 Paludibacteraceae bacterium | reverse complement strand
TTGCATTATGATATAAAAATAAGATTGTACCAAGTTATTATTTCATCATCACTAAATAATAAATTGGTACGATTTGAAACGCATAGGTTGTTTTGAGACGGAGCAGGCCCCGTCTTTACAGGGGTTGCATTATGATATAAAAATAAGATTGTACCAAGTTATTATTTCATCATCACTAAATAATAAATTGGTACGATTTGAAAAGCATAGGTTGTTTTGAGACGGAGCAGGCTCCGTCTTTACAGGGGTTGCATTGTGACATAAAAATAACTTGAGACAAGATTGCCTTCGGTTACATTTCGTAGATTATTTGGGATTCGGAAAGGGTCTTTTTCAGGCGGTCGTAGTTTGACTTCGCTATTTTATTGCCCATATTGGCAGCTTTTTGGTATAATTCGAGGGCTTTATGAGGGTTGAGACGAGAGACACCAAGGCCATTCTCATAGCAGAGACCAAGGTCGTTCATAGCCTCAGAGACACCTTGCGCAGCCGCCTTCTCATACCATTTGACCGCCTGCTCATAGTCAGGAATAACACCGTTACCTCTATAATAGGCTGTTCCTATTTTGTATTGAGCATCGGCATCGCCTTGTTGGGCTGCTTTTTCATACCAAAAAGCAGCCTTTTTTGCATCCTTCGCTGTGCCGATGCCTTGAGCATAACAAATGGCAAGTTGTTTCTGCGCTTGCAGGAAGCCTTGCGGTGCGGATTTTTCAAGCCATTCAACGGTCTTTGTCAGGTCTTTCTGTACGCCATCGCCGTTATAGTAAAAAATTGCCATATTGAATTGCGCAGGGGCAAAACCGAGGTCGGCGGACTTTCGGCAGAGACGTAATGCCTCTTGTTTATTGCCTGACTCGTAAGCCTGAGTTGCCTGGGCATAGAAATCCTCGCCTGGGGCAGATTGGGCGTTTTGGGACTGTATGCCGTATAAGTCGCCGTTAATAGGGGTGGTTTCTGTGGTGTCGTTGATGCGGGAAGTCGGAACTTTGGCACGGGCACCTGGCTTGGAGTTGCATGACCAGAAGAAGGCGGCAACTAAGATTGAAATATAAATAAGATTTTTCATGGGCGTAGGGTTTTGGATTTTTCGATGAGACGACTTTTCGAGGGGCGATTTTTCGATGAAACGATTTTTCGAGTTAATTTACTTTAATAGCCGAGGATTTTGAGCATTGACTTGTAGGACTGCTCTTTGGCGAAGAGTTTGGTGAAATATTCGCCGTTATCGTCTTTGTCGATGACAACAAGCTTAGGTCCAGGAATCAGGCAGTGCTGAATGCCGCCATAACCGCCAAGGGATTCCTGATATGCGCCCATATGGAAGAAGCCGATGTACTGCTCCTCGCCACGTGAGATTTTAGGCATGAAGATGGCGTTGGAGTGCGCCTCAGCGTTATAGAAATCCTCTGAGTCGCAGGTCAGTCCGCCAAGGTTGACACGTTCATATTCAGAGTTCCAGTTGTTGATGGCAAGGAAGACGTAACGCTGGTTGATGCCCCAAGTGTCGGGGAGGGTGGTCATGAAAGAGGAGTCAATCATGTTCCATTTCTCGCGGTCGTTTTGCTGCTTCTGGTTGACGATGCTGTAGAGCATTGCGCCAGACTCGCCAACGGTGTAAGAGCCAAACTCGGTGAATATACGGGGAACGGGGACGTTGTTGTTGTCGCAAATCTTCTTTATCTGCGTCACAATCTCCTCAATCATATACTCATAGTCAAACTCGAAATCGAGGTGAGCCTGTATCGGCATTCCTCCGCCGATGTTCAGAGAGTCAAGTTCAGGGCAGATTTTACGGAGGTCGCAGTAGAGGTTGACTGCCTTGGAGAGTTCATTCCAGTAATAAGCCGTGTCGCGTATTCCGGTGTTGACAAAGAAATGCAGCATCTTCAGGCTGACGTGAGGGTTGCCGGCTATCGTCTGTTTGTAGTACGGAATGATGTCGTTGTAGCGAATGCCGAGGCGCGAGGTGTAGAACTCGAACTTTGGCTCTTCCTCCGAGGCAATGCGTATCCCGACATTCATCTTGCCGATACGCTCAAAGTCAAAGAGGTCAAGCTCGAATTTATTGTCAAGTATCGGGATAATGTTCGTGAAGCCCTTCTCCATAAGGTTCTGGATGTTCTCGATGTACTGCGGACGTTTGAAGCCGTTACATATAATGTAGGTTTCAGGCTTGAGAGTGCCAGCCTCGAAAAGCGACTCAAGGATGTTAATGTCGAAAGCCGAAGAGGTCTCGATGTTGACATTGTTTTTCAGCACCTCGTTCATAACGAACTCGAAATGGGAAGACTTGGTGCAATAGCAATAGTTGTAGTCGGCATCGTATTCGGTCTTGGCGATTGCCACATTGAACATACGGCGAACACGGCGGATATTGTCGGCTATCTTAGGCAGATAACAGATGCGGAGCGGCGTTCCGTATTGTTTGATAATATCCATAAGCGGTATTCCAAACCACTCAAGTTCACCGTCTTCTGTCATTGTGAACTCCTCGTTAGGCATCTCGAAAGCCTGCTGAATGAGGTCAATGTATTTGTTTTTCATAATCCGAGTTGGTTACATTGTACGAAAAAATCCAATTCGACTGAATTGGATTGCAAAGGTACAAATAATTTGCGAGATATGGATTATGATAATGGGAAAAGTTTGAGAATATTTTCGTTCTCAGCTCCCATAATGTAATCATCCATTACAACGTCGTCAAGCAGATGGACGTTAATCTCTCTGCCAGTGAGAGTTGCATAGAGCTTGTTCAAATCCTGACGGGGAAAGAAATCGCCATAGAAGACCAATTTTTCTATGCGGTTGGCACGTGATTCAAGCTGAAGTTCGACACCTCCCCAAGGGAAACGCTCCTTTTTGGAGTAAGAGAAGCGAGGATTGTTGCCCCAAATCCACTCGTCGGAACGGTATTCACGCTCGAAAGAATCAATCATGGAGCGTGCCTCGTCCGTGAAATCTGGGAGAGGCATATTGATTGTTCGTTCAAGATGCGCCATAAGTTCATCACGTGACATACCGTTGAGGTAAGGACGGAGATTGATGACACGCTGGCGGACAGAGGCAATGCCCTTTGAGATTAGTTTCTCGTTGTCGGGGTTCAGTGAACGGACAAGTTTCTCGATATTGACATCGTACATCATGGTGCCGTGGACAATCGTTCCACGGTCGTTGCGGAAGAAGGCGTTGCCAGAGAACTTGCGACCTTCGAGAGTGAGGTCGTTGCGTCCTGTGAGAACAGCATTGACTCCAAGATGATGAAGAGCATCTGCAAAAGAGGTGAGAGTGCGTGCGAAAACATCGGTTGTACGGTCACGGAGAATGAAGGAGAACATAAAATCGCCTTCGTCGGCAAAGACTGTACCACCGCCGGAGTGACGACGTGTGATTTCGACACCTATGGTTTTGAGGTATTCGAGGTTGACTTCAGCCTGAAGGAGTTGGTGCTTGCCGCAGACAATTGTGGGAAAGATGTCCCATGTGAAGAAATACTCTCCGTCGGTGTGGTTGAGGAGGTATTTTTCGAGGGCGAGGTAATATGTGGCGTGGTGACGCATTAGCTTCTGATTATCTAAAGATTAGATATTATTTGGCGAAGGAGGGAGAAGGTTTGTTGTGGGGCTTCGTCGAAGAAGTTGTTGTATTGGTTGAGGTTGTCATGTTCCATTCCCGGAGTGTCGGAGACTATGCGGAAAGCCATAAACGGTGTGTCGTGGAGGTGGCAAACCTGAGCGAAAGCCGTTGACTCCATGTCACATGCAAGAGCATCAGGGTACATTCGGCGAATATGCTCGACAGTCTCAATGTTGTCGATGAACTGGTCGCCTGTGGCAATAAGACCACGTTTGATGTCAAGGTTTTCGGTGGCTTTCATAAGGCGAGAGTCAGCAGGGAAACGGAGAGGAAGCCCTTGTACCTGACCACGTTCGCCAGAACCACACCATACGTCATGATAAGCACACTCGGTGGCAGCAACGATGTCGCCTTGACGCATACCAACGGCAATTCCGCCGGCAACACCTGAATTTATGACCATATCAGGGTGTTCAAGGTGGATAAGGGTTGTGAGTCGGGAGGCGGCGTTGACTTTGCCAATGCCTGACTGCATAAGGATGATGTCATGATTTGCAAGACGACCTGTAATGTAGAGAGGACCTTCCTGCGGGTTCTCGAGGATGTTGCGAGTGAGGTTGAACTCAGCGTCGAGGGCTACGATAATTGCTATTTTCATAATAAGAGAAAAAGGGCAGATTCAGGAATTGAACCTGCCCGTAATAATAGTAAAAAAACCAGATTTCCCAGAGATACCGGATTTTTCGGATTTTTCGGATTTTCCAGAAGCACTAGATTTTTATGGTGAGTAATGAATTACTTTTTAACAGCAGGGTAAGCCTTGCGGAGATCGTTAACACTGATAGTGCGAGTAGCGTTAACAGCAGGAGCCTGCTGAGGAGCGTTGAGAACATCCTCGTGGAACTTACGGTTAAGTGAACGGTAGTTGTAAGGCTTAGTCATAGTGTTAGTCTCAGGATTGAAGTGGAAACCGTAGCAACGCTGGTCACCTGTCATATTAGACCATTCAACGTCAGCACCCCAGGAAGTGACTTCACTTTCTGCACCAAGATTGATAACCATTCTTTTGATAGCACCACGATATAAGCCAAGCCGGTCTTCCTGAATATTCTGAGGAATGTCTGACTCGCTCAAGAGTGTACCATTGGTCTTCTTAAAAATCTTATCCTGGTCAGGTTCTTCACCTTCGAATATCTCGTAATTAACCCAATCTCCATAAGTTTCACGGTCGATTACACCAGCAGCCATAACGCCCTCAGAAGCAGCGGAGGTATTCTCAACACGGTAGCAACCAGTAGTTGGGTTGATAATAGAACCTGCGTATTCACCTTCCATAATCATATAGACAGGAACTTTACCACTGATAAGAAGACCTTTACCAGTGAACTCGCCAGAAGTCTCATTATAATTAAGACTGCCATCCCAAGCATAGAAATCAAAATAGGCAAGTTGAACAGTTACTTCGCCAGCACCTTGAACATCCATGGTTGTCTGTGTTCCAGGAACAAGTTCTGGTTCTTCACCAAAGATACCACAGTTCGCAATGTTGAACTGGTCGTAGTAACGAGAATCCTCGTTGAGGTTTTCGCCTTCAACAGGATCGTCAGTTGTTTTGCTACATCCAACGAATGCAACAAGGGCTACCATAAGAGGCAGCATCATAAAAAACTTTTTCATTGTTTTGATAGTTTAAATGGTTAATATTATTTGATTAAGAGTTTTCTTCGTCAACGACAAGGTTGTCGAGGATGAAAGTTTGACGTTCGGGAGTATTGTCACCCATATAGAAAGAGAGGAGTTTAGAGACTGAATCCTCCTTGCGGAGGGTGACTTGGTCAAGGCGCATACCCTCGCCGATGAAACCTTTGAACTCCTCGGGGGAGATTTCGCCAAGACCTTTGAAACGTGTGATTTCGGGTGATGGTTTGAGGGACTCAAGGGCATCGAGGCGTTCCTCCTCGTTGTAGCAATAACGTATTGACTTCTTGTTCTTCACACGAAAAAGCGGGGTTTGGAGAATGAAAACGTGTCCGCGCTTGATAAGCTCAGGGAAGAACTGAAGGAAAAAGGTGAGGAGCAACATGCGGATGTGCATACCATCGACATCGGCATCTGTGGCGATAATCACCTTGTTATACCTCAAGCCGTCAAGACCATCCTCAATGTTGAGTGCAGCCTGAAGGCAGTTGAACTCCTCGTTGGTATAAACAATGTCCTTCTTCTGACCGAAAGAGTTGTAAGGCTTACCACGGAGGGAGAAAACAGCCTGGGTGTCAGGATTGCGCGTGGCAGTTATGGAGCCAGAAGCGGAAAGACCCTCGGTGATGAAAATACAGGTCTCGTCACGGCGGTCGTTGCGCGCATCGTTGAAATGAATACGGCAATCACGGAGTTTCTTGTTGTGGAGGGCAACTTTCTTGGCACTCTCGCGGGCGGCTTTGGTGACACCTGCGATGGCTTTACGCTCCTTCTCAGCCTCAAGAATCTTCTTGAGCATAAGGTCGGCAGTCTCAGGATTTCGGTGGAGGTAGTTGTCAACCTCCTTAGAGATGAAATCGCTGATATACTTGGAGACTGAAGGACCGTTAGGAGCCATATCCTTAGAGCCGAGTTTTATTTTGGTCTGAGACTCGAAGACAGGGTCCTGAACCTGAATGGAGATTGCAGCGACAAGTCCTGAACGGATGTCAGAGAGTTCCATGCCATTGCGGTTGTAGAACTCTTTGATGGTCTTGGCAAAGAACTCACGGAAAGCAGACTGATGCGTACCTCCCTGAATGGTGTGCTGACCGTTGACGAAAGAGTAATAATCCTCGCCATACTGGTTGGTATGGGTAAAGGCAATCTCGATGTCGTCACCCTCAAGATGGACAATAGGGTAAAGAGGCTCGGCAGTGTTGTAGGCATTCAGAAGGTCAAGAAGCCCGTTCTTGGCAGAATACTTCTTGCCATTAAGCACCATCGTCAGACCACGGTTGAGGAAGACGTAATTCTGGAGCATACGCTCGACGAACTCCTCCTTGAAGTGGAAATTAGGGTCGAAGAGGTGTTCCTGCGGGTGCTGAGGTTCGCAGTCTGGGGTGAAACTGATGAAAGTGCCGTTTGGCTCGTCAGTGTCGGCGAGGTCATACTCCTTAACGAGAACGCCACGCTCGAAATCAGCGCGTTTGACCTTGCCGTCGCGGAAAGAGGCGACGGAGAAAAAACGGGAAAGAGCGTTGACAGCTTTAGTACCAACACCATTAAGGCCGACAGCCTTCTTGAAATTGGCATCATCGTACTTGCCGCCTGTGTTGAGCTTTGAGACAGCGTCAATCATCTTGCCCTGGGGAATGCCACGGCCATAATCACGGACAGTGACAGTACGGTCGTTGATATGTATCTCGATTTTGTTGCCGAAGTGCATACGAAACTCGTCGATGGAGTTATCGATCACCTCTTTTGTGAGGAGATAGATTCCATCGTCAGCCGCATTGCCATCGCCAAGTTTACCGATATACATACCCGGACGGCGGCGCACGTGCGTCAAGCCTTCAAGGGTAATGATGGCATCATCAGAATATTGCTGCTCAGGCATCAATATTTTTTCTGTTTATTGATAACAATGTGAAGAACAAGTCCTATAACCTCGATTATGATGCCAATCCAAAGAGTTGCATTGCCACCAACAAAAGCGTGGGTAATGAGGCAAATGACACCTACGAGGACGATTATTATTCCAAGGTACTGTTTCATGATATATAAATGAGTTGTTTAGTTTTTATTATCTGCCAGAACGCTTACGCTCGGTTTCGTCAAGGATTATTTTGCGTATGCGGATGTGGTGAGGGGTGATTTCGGCATACTCATCCTCCTTAATATACTCAAGAGTCTCTTCGAGGGACATGACAACGGGAGGGGTTAGGTTGACCTTATCGTCAGAACCTGAGGCACGCATATTAGTGAGTTTCTTGGACTTGGTGACATTGATGACAATGTCGTTATCCTTGGCGTTTTCACCAACGACCTGCCCTGCGTAAACCTCCTCCTGTGGGAAGATGAAGAAACGCCCACGGTCTTGCAACTTGTTGAGGGCGTAAGCGTAAGCCGTGCCAGCCTCCATGGCGATGAGAGAGCCGTTGATGCGACGTTCGATGTCGCCCTTCCAAGGTTGGTACTCCATAAAGCGGTGAGCCATAATAGCCTCGCCCGCAGAAGCAGTGAGGACTGCGTTGCGAAGACCGATAATGCCACGAGAAGGGATAGCGAACTCAAGGTGAATGCGATCCTTCTGAGTCTCCATAGAGAGCATCTCGCCGTGACGGCGAGTTACCATATCAATAATGCGTGAGGAACACTCCTCGGGGAGGTTAATGGTAAGTTGCTCGATAGGCTCGCAAAGTTTTCCGTCGATGGTCTTAGTGATAACCTGCGGCTGTCCAACCTGAAGTTCATAACCCTCACGGCGCATAGTCTCGATAAGTATCGCGAGGTGAAGTACGCCACGGCCAGAGACGCGCCAAACATTAGCAGTGGCAAGATTTTCGCCGACAGTCTCAACCTTAAGAGCGAGGTTTCGGTCAAGCTCGCGGATAAGGCGGTCGTAAATGTGGCGTGAGGTCACATACTTACCATCCTTGCCAAAGAAAGGAGAGTCGTTATTTGTGAAAGTCATCGACATTGTAGGTTCGTCGATGGCGATAGGCTTAAGAGGCTCAATCGTGTTAATATCGCAGATAGAGTCGCCAATCTCAAAACCGTCAATACCAACAATAGCACAGATGTCGCCGGAGACGACCTGCTTGGCAGGAGTACGGCCAAGCCCCGTGAAAGTAAAGAGTTGCTTGACACGTTGTTTGATTTGAGAGCGGTCACGTTTGACGAGCATAATGTCCTCGCCTTCGTGAATTGTGCCACGGTGAACACGGCCAACGGCAATTCGTCCGACGTAGGATGAGAAATCAAGCGAAGTGATGAGCATCTGAAGAGGGCCATCGAGTTGCTTAGGGGCAGGGATGAACTTGATGATTGCATCAAGGAGTGCGGTAATGTTATCGGTAGGTGTGCGCCAATCGTCGGACATCCAATTATTCTTGGCAGAGCCGTAGATAGTAGGGAAATCGAGTTGGTCTTCGGTAGCGTCAAGATTGAACATAAGGTCGAAGACGGCCTCCTGCACCTCGTCAGGGCGGCAATTAGGCTTGTCAACCTTATTGACGACAACAATAGGTTTAAGCCCCATCTGGAGGGCTTTTTGGAGGACGAAGCGAGTTTGTGGCATAGGTCCCTCGAAAGCGTCAACAAGGAGGAGACAGCCGTCAGCCATATTGAGGACGCGTTCAACCTCGCCACCGAAATCGGCATGGCCTGGGGTGTCGATGATGTTAATCTTGGTGTTCTTGTACTCGATAGAGACGTTTTTGGAAAGGATAGTGATGCCGCGTTCACGTTCGAGGTCGTTATTGTCGAGCATCAATTCACCGGTCTGCTGGTTCTCGCGAAAGAGCTGACCCGCCAGTAGCATCTTATCCACCAGCGTAGTTTTGCCATGGTCAACATGGGCAATTATGGCAATATTTCTTATATCCATCAATTGGTTTAATGGTATTTTTTGTAGTTATTATTTCAAACTGCAAAGGTAAGCATTTTTTTTCGTTTAGATGGCATGTTGCGGCTCTTTTTTTTCAACAGTGGAAAAAATTTATTCCAAAGGGTTTGGAAAGTCAGAAAAAAGCGTTATCTTTGCAAATTGAAGGAATGTATCATTATGGGAAAAAGGAAGATTATAGGATGGTTGGTGACTGTGGTTCTCACCTTGACTTGCTGGTTTGTGCCGACAGAGAGTTTTGGAGTTGAAGGACTGACAGTTATACACCAAAGGGTAATAGTTTTCTTCGTACTATCGGCTTGTATGTGGATAACCGAGGTTATACCTATTTGGGCGACGTCGGTGGTGCTGATGGTTGGATTGCTGCTGACGGTTAGTGACAGTATGTTGGCGTTTATGGGAGGTGCTGAGGTAGGCATACCAATAGCCTACAAGTCCATAATGTCGGAATTTGCGAACCCTACGGTGATGTTGTTCATGGGAGGTTTCGTGTTGGCGATAGGAGCGACGAAATACAGGTTAGACGCAAACCTGGCGAGGGTCGTGATTGGTTTGTTCGGCAAGAAGCCGCGGATGGTGATGTTGGGGTTCATAGTCGTGACGGCAATGTTGAGTATGTTTATGTCGAACACAGCGACGGCGGCAATGATGATAACGATACTTACGCCCGTGCTTTCGACACTGCCGGAAGATGACGTCAAGGGGAAAACAGGGCTGACGCTGGCAATACCGATGGCCGCGAATGTCGGGGGAATAGGCACGCCTATAGGCACGCCGCCGAACGTAGTGGCAAAAGAATATGTGAACTCGATGATGAAGATAGATATAAACTTCGGGGAGTGGATGTTGGTGATGGTGCCACTGATGTTGGTAATCCTGGCGATTGCGTGGCTGTTCATTGGGACGGCGTTCAAATCGTCGCACAGTGAGATAGAGGTGAGGATAGACGGGGAGTGGGACAAATCGTGGAAGGCTGTGGTCGTGTATGTTACGTTTGTCGTGACAGTGTTGCTGTGGCTGTTCGGGGAGCAGTTCTTAGGCGTGAACTGCAATGTGGTGGCGTTGATACCTTTTGCGGTTTTCTGCATATTCGGGATTGTAACGAAAGAGGATTTGGGGAAGATAGATTGGGACGTGCTGTGGTTAGTGGCGGGAGGTTTCGCACTTGGCGCGGCGATTAGCAAAACGGGGTTGGACTCGTTGATGGTCAACCAGATACCATTCGGGTCATGGTCGCCTGTGGTTGTGCTTGTGTCGTCGGGGTTGTTATGCCTGACGCTTTCGACGTTCATGTCAAACAGCGCGACAGCAGCAATGATGGTGCCAATCATAGGTATAGTGGCGTTTGCAATGAAAGACATGTTTGAGGGATTTGGAGGCTCGCAGGTCGTAATCATAGGGGTGGCATTGTCGGCATCATTGGCAATGTCGTTGCCTATTTCGACACCCCCAAACGCAATAGCCTATTCAAAAGGGTTTATAAAACAGAAAGATATGGTGATTACCGGGTTAGTCGTAGGTGTGATAGGTTTCGTACTGGGTTACCTGTGGCTGATAGCGGCAGGGAAAATGGGACTTTTGTAGCTTACGTATATCCCTCGGAGACGGATCTGGCTTCGTCTTTACAGGGGTTAGCGTGCAGTTGTATAGAAGCGGACGACGTTAGGGGTAGGTCAATGTATCGTTAATGTATCGTTAATCTATCGTTAATGTATCGTTAATCTATCGTTAATGTATCGTTAATGTATCGTTAATCTATCGTTAATGTATCGTTAATGTATCGTTGGGGATAGGTAGAAGATGGGTGAAGGCAAAGAAGAAAAAAGGAAAAAACAATGAATACAGTTTGGATTTCGGCAGCCTCGTTAGGCGGGGCGACGTTGTTGGGTTGCGTACTTGGACTGTTCGTCAAGAAGATGCCCCACAAATGGAATGACATAGTGTTGGGGTTCTGCACGGGCGTAATGTTGGCAGCCTCGACGATTGGGTTGATACTTTCGGGTTTTGACCAGGCTTATGGGTGGTTGGCAAAAGGCGTGGTGTGCGTGGGGGTGTTGGTAGGTGCGCTGTTCCTCAACCTGTTGGATATAGTAACACCGCATATGCACAACATTACGGGACTTGACCCAGAGCAGCATAAAAACAACCGTTTGCTGAACAAAGTCTTGCTGTTCGTCATGGCCATAGCGTTGCATAAAATACCAGAGGGCATGGCGGCAGGTATAAGCATGAGTTGCGACGAACCTTCGTGGAGCGTGACGATAGGTTTGTCATTGCAGAACATACCAGAGGCGATGGTGATTATTACCCCCTTGATGTTGGCAGGCGTGTCAGCGTTCAGGACGATGGCTATATCGTTGGGGATAGGTATGTTGCAGGTGTTGGGGGTATGGATGGGATTTGGAATTGGGTCAATCTCGGAATTCTTGATACCTGTGTTGCTGGGGTTTGCGGGAGGAGCGATGCTGTATGTGACATCAGACGAGATGATACCAGAGACGCATACGCATGGGTATCAGAAACAGGCGACATACGCTTTGCTGGTGGGATTCATGACATTGTTAATCATTGACGCGCTATGAGAAGGGTAATAGGAAAAGCCGTTTTGGCACTGCTGCTGGTTTGGTTTGTCAGCGCAAAATGTCTTGCGGTATTCGACGAAAAGAGTTTCGCGAATACGGTTGGCGTGCTGAAAGACGAGTTGAGGCTTGAATATAAACAGATTAGGAAAGACAGGATAGAACACCAGAAAGGCAATGACCTGAAAGAGGTACAGAGACGCAAAATGGTGGAAATGACCCGTAGATGCAACGAGTTGGAGTTAATGCTCTACTCGCAAGACGAGGGTTTCACGTTCGACCAGACGTACGTGATGGACCAGGTGTTCAAACAGTACTTTTCGTTCAGAAGCTTAGGCCAGCCACAGTACGGCAATATGGAGGTATTGGACAGTGAGATAGATCGTTACAAAAGGCTGCAAAACTCGTTGGCGGAACTTGTGGAGAGCAAACACTACAAACTGACGGACGAAGCGATGGCGGACTTGGACACTTGCTCATACTACACGTCGCTGATCATGGAATCTTACCGTGCGGAACGTCGGCAAATACGCCAGGACAGCATAATGTACGCCAACATGAGGGAGAACCTCGGCGACGCGTTCGAGTATGCGAAAACGCACTACACGGCAATACAAAAAGAGATATACGAGACAGGGCAGGACGGATTTTTGACAGTATTGACATCGTTACCTTCGTATTGGCGGCAGGTGAAACGCGACTGCATGCTGAAATACAGCTCGACGGGAGGAGTGAGAGGCAGCAGATGGCGCGGGAGTCACCTGCTGACGGCCTTGCTGTGGCACTTGGCGTTTTTGGGGATAATAGTGCTGCTGAGCGTTGTGGTAGTCGTGGTGCTGTCGCATAAAGTGAAGAGAATGAGGACGGAACGATTCAGGATGGTGCGACCTTTGGTGACATTGTTAGTCGTCACGGTACTATACACCATGGTTGTGTTCATATTGTCGGCAATGATATCCAACGGCGTGGCAGTCAACCCGATGCTGATATTCATGTGGATGCTTGGGGCTTTGCTGTTGGCAATATTGATAGGTATGCCCGCCGAACACGCGAAAACGGTGTTTTTCTCTTTTTTGCCGGTAATATTGTTGGGGCTTTTCGTGATGCTGTGCAGGATGGTATTCGTGCCAGACCACCTGCTGAACCTGCTGATTGCACCTGTCGCAATAGTAGCCACATTGTGGCAACTGACGATAGTAATAGGGCTGAGAAGCAAAATGTCTGGGGTTATACTGACCTACCAGTGGGTTTCGTTCGGGATGATGGCCGCTTCGGCTGTTTCGGCGACTATCGGGTTTATATTCATGGCTTTGCAATTACAGTTATATTGGTTATTCCAAACGGCTTTCCTTGCGACGATATACGCTATCGGGTCATTGCTGACGTACTATGAAGCGAATGGTTTGGAGCGCAGGAAGAAAAAATACGAGGAGAACCACAGTATGGCATCAAATGACAAAAAAGGAGACTTCATCAGGATTACGTGGCTTTACGACTTTGTGATGCAGGCGATTATACCTATCTTCGCATTGCTTTCGGTGGTATTGTGCGTGTGGTTGGCGGCAGAATTGTTCAACCTTGGGGGAAGTTTCCGTTTCTTGTTATTCAAGACATTCCTGTCGTTAGGCACAGGGGATGACGTGATGCTGGAGGTATCAATATTCAAACTTGTGTCGGTGGGAGTACTGTTCTTCATATTCAGATACTTGAACTATCTGTTCAAATCACTGTACCGCGTAAACAAATACGAGAAAGCGATGAAAGAGTCAGGGCAGGGACACATAAGCAAAAACGAGGTGAACCTGACGCTGGCAGACAACGTGATAGGGATACTGTTTTGGGGACTTTTCGCCATTTACGCAGTTATACTGCTGAAGATACCCGTTGGCGCACTTTCGGCAATAGTTGCAGGTCTGGCGGCAGGTATAGGTTTGGCGATGAAAGATGTGCTGAACAACTTTATCTACGGCATTCAACTGATGTCGGGACGTGTGAGGGTAGGTGATATGATAGAGTGCGACGGTGTGAGGGGCAGCGTGACAAAAATATCATACCAGACGACTGACGTACAGACGATTGGAGGGCCTGTAGTATCGTTCACGAACACCACACTGTTCAACCTGAATTTCAAGAACATCACTAAAAGCACGCCTTACGAATTCGTGAAAATAGCCGTCGGGATTTCATATAGTTCGGATATTGACAGGGTCCGCGGATTATTGACAGAGGCACTGAAGGGAGAGTTGGAGAGAGAAGATGCTTTTGGTAGGAAAGTTATTGACCCTGAGTATGGTATAAAAATAGCGTTTGACGAATTTATGGAGAGCTCGGTGAGAATAGCGATAAAGCAAAACGTGCGTCCTGAGTGCCAAATCGCTTATAACGCAGAAGTCAAGGAACTGGTGTTCAAGTTGTTCAAAGAGAATGGCGTTGAGATTCCTTTCAACCAGCAGGAGATATTGATAAAACAAAACAAATGGTGAGTTCTATAAATTCACCGTTTGATAAAACGAAATGATACTACTAATGAATAAACTTTTTGGTGTTTTTGAAGTTTCTTTTGGCATCTTGCTGCTTGTCAGGCGGTCACATAGCCCGCTATGCTCCCTTCTTCCGCACAGCAATCTGCCTAAAACAAACTTCAAAAACACTCAAAATGAATTTATAGAACTCACCAAATGATGAGCGACGATGAAATAAGAGAGTGGCTGACCACGGAAGATGCCGAGAAGGTTGAAGAGTTGCACAGAAACGCACGAATGGCGGCAGAAAGCGTCTATGGAGAGAGGGTTTTCGCTCGTGGGCTGATTGAGATTTCAAGTTATTGCAGGAACAATTGCCATTATTGCGGGTTGAGGAGGGACAACCGAAATGCGGAAAGATACAGGATTTCGCATGAGACGATTTGGAAGGCTTGCGATGATGGTTATGAGTTGGGACTCAGGTCTTTCGTGCTGCAAGGCGGAGAGGATATGTGGTTTACGGACGAACGGTTGGCCGAGATTGTGAAGGGGATAAAAGAGAGGCACCCTGATGTTGCCGTGACACTGTCGGTGGGTGAACGTCCCGCGGAGAGTTACAGATTGTGGCGTGAGGCTGGTGCTGACCGCTACCTGCTTAGGCATGAGGCTGCCGACCCATTATTATACAGCCAATTACACCCAAAGGAGATGTCGTATGATAACAGGCTGAGATGCCTCGTTGACTTGCAAAGGTTGGGGTATCAGACGGGTTGTGGTTTCATGGTTGGTGCGCCAAGGTGTACGATAGAGGGGTATATAAAAGATATTCGTTTGATTGAAAAGCTAAGGCCCGCTATGGTTGGTATCGGGCCTTTCATTCCTGCCGCTGGCACGCCTTTTGATAAGTGTAAAGCAGGGTCAGCCGATATGACACTTCGTCTGCTTTCCGTCATACGTATGACAAACCCACACCTGCTGTTGCCAGCCACCACGGCACTTGACACTATTTTGGAAGATGGTATGGAACGTGGGGTGATGGCAGGGGCGAACGTGATTATGCCAAACATAACGCCATTGACGGAAAGGGGGAAATACAGTATTTATGACAACAAACGCATCACGGGAAATGATGCCGCGGAGACGCTGGACGTCACAAGGCAACGACTTGAAGTAATAGGGAGGAAACTGACACTCAGCAGGGGAGACTATGAATAAATATTCCTTAAGGTGAGTTCTATAAATTCACCGTTTAAGATGAGAAAGTAAAAATATATAACAAATAAACTTTTTGGTTTTTTTGAAGTTTCTTTTGGCATCTTGCTGATTGTCAGTCGGTCACAATGCCCGCATTGCTCCCTCCTTCCGCACAGCAATCTGCTCAAAACAAACTTCAAAAACCCTCAAAATGAATTTATAGAACTCACCTTAAACTTGTAACGATGAAAAAACAGATTATTTTACTTGTGTTTGCCGCACTGCTTGCAGGATGCAGCGTGAAAAGCAAGAGAGGGCACACAACACCCATCAAGGTGGAAATTATGCTGATTGACTCTTTTTCGGACTATGCATCGACCTGCTATATAGGTTATGTAGAGCCAGTTAAGGAGGCATCGCTGTACTCGCTCCATCAGGGGAAAATCACCCGCGTGAACGTGCATGAAGGCGATTACGTGAAAGAAGGGACGGTAATTGCTGAGATTGAGTCGCAGAGCGTTCGTTCGGCAGTATCGGCGGCTGAAGCATCACTAAAACAGGCGGAAGACGGATTGGCGAGGGCTGAAAAGGTCTATGAATCAAAAGGCATAGCGGACGTGAAAATGGTTGAACTGCAAACCCGCGTAGAGCAAGCCAGGGCAGCGGCAAACACCAGTCGGAAATCGCTGTCGGAATGCAAGATAACAGCACCTTTCTCGGGCATAGTCTCATCGCTAAACGCAACGGTAGGGGTTGATGTCACGCCAGCATTCCAGTTGGCGACAATGATGGACATAGAGAAAGTGAAATTCACGATTTCAGTACCAGAAAAAAGTATCAACAAGCTGGAAGTCAACGACACAGCAATAGTTGTGCTGCCATCAATTTCACGCAGGGTAAAAGCAGTGGTTGAGAGCAAAGGGGTTGTAGGGTCGTTGCTGTCGCACACCTACAACTGCCAATTGTCGCCCATAGAAGGCAAAGACCCGGAGATAATGCCTGGAATGATGTGCAAAGTTTATCCAGAAGCTATTGAGCTGAAAGGCGTTGTGGTAATTCCTGCCGACATAATAAAGATGGACAACAGCGGAAAATACGTGTGGTGCGTAGAAAGTGACTCGACGGTTAGCAAAAAATACATAACGCTGGGGGAGTTCGTGGGAAGAGGCGTAGAGGTACATTCCGGACTTTCGTTCGGCGATGCCCTCATTGTCAAGGGTTCGCAGAAAGTCAGCACAGGTATGAAAGTTGAATACTAAAAGGAGATGTTGTCATGATACGCAAGAATATTATATCATGGTCAGTCCTTCACGGGAAAATTGTCACCGCCATCGTCATAGCCTTGGTGGTCGTGGGTATCTACGGCACATTCAGGATGAACAAAGACGAGTTCCCGACATTCCATATAAAACAAGGGCTTGTAGCGGCAGTCTATCCTGGGGCATCGGCACGTGAAGTAGAACAACAAGTCACTAAACCCTTGGAAGAGATGCTGTTCGCATTCCCCGAAGTCTCCCGTTCAACCACATACTCATACTCAAAAAACGGCATTTGCTATATTTACGTTGACCTTGTCGTGCCACAAGAGGAGAAGGACGAGACGTGGTCGAAAATCAAGCATAAACTGAATACGGCAAAACAGAAACTCCCCGCAGGGGTGTTGGGCGTTGCGGTGATTGACGGATTCTCGGAGGTATCGGCAATGCTTGTCGCCATAGAGTCGGAGGACAAAGGCCCATCAGAACTCAAAGAGTATGCAGAGGACTTATCGGAGCGGCTACAGAACATAGAGGAACTTGCGTCGGTCAAAATCGTCGGCACACGCGACGAAGAGATAGCCGTGATGGTGGATGCTGACAAATTGTCACTATACGGGATTTCGCCCGCTACGCTTATGCTCGACTTCCAGTCCTCTGGGTTTCTCGCCTCAAGCGGGACACTATCGACCGACCGCCTGAACTCACCTATTTACATAAACAGCAACGTGACCACAGAGGGAGAGATAGCTGACCACATCGTATATACAGACCCACAAGGGAACACATTGCGACTGAGGGATATAGCAACCGTTGAGCGGCGTTACAGCAAACCAAACTCGGTTGTCACCTTCAACGGTAAGGAGTCAATAATCCTCAGCATTGAGATGCGCGAGAAAAACAACATCGTCGATTTCGGACGTGACGTGCGAAAAGTCGTTGACCAATTCGAGGCTACCCTCCCGCCAAGCGTTCACCTGTCAACCATAACAGACCAGCCAAAAGTCGTTGATGACTCAGTTATTTCGTTCCTGCGTGACCTTGTAATCTCAATTTTGGTGGTTATTGCAGTGATGTTGGTGCTTTTCCCAATGAAATCAGCACTTATAGCATCGTCAGGCGTCCCTGTATGCACGGCGATAGCGGTTGCCGCAATGTATGCCTTCGGCATTGACCTCAACACGGTTACGCTGGCAGGATTGATTGTCACTTTGGGAATGATAGTCGATGACTCAATCATAACTATGGACGGGTATATGGCACACCTGCAAAAGGGTGTAGGTCCTGCTGAAGCAGCCGCTCAATCAGGTCATGAACTGATTATCCCAATGTTGCTCGCAACCTCAGCCATCTGCATGATGTTCTTCCCTATGACAAGGTCAATTTCAGGCTATTTGGGTGATTTCGTAAGACTTTTTCCATGGGTGATCACCTTTGCGTTAGCCACTTCGCTGGCATACGCAGTATTCGTTGTGCCTTCGCTGGAGGTCAAGTATATCAAAGCTTCGGACAACGAGGAACACAAACCGACAAAGATAGAACGCCTGCAACATATCTTCTTCGACGGACTTCAGAATGGCTATGAGTGGTTGCAGGAACGTTGTTTCCGTATGCCGAGACTAACAATACTTTTGGGTTTGGGGACAATAGCCCTCGGAATATTCATGTTCCTGCAACTCAACATTCAGATGATGCCGCGCGCGGCAAGGAAATTCTTTGCCATAGAGGTTTATTTGGAGAGCAACGCCACATTGTCGCAGACCAGGGAAGTGACTGACTCGCTTGAGAGGATGTTGCTAAGCGACAAGCGCGTGAAATCCGTAACCACCTTCGCCGGCACCTCAGCGCCACGCTTCATGGCAACATACGCCCCAATGCTACCCTCCCCCAACTTCGCACAGATTATCGTAAACACACGTTCGATAAGGGCAACGAACAGCCTTTTGAGAGAGTACCAGAGCAAATATGCCAACATATTCCCTAACGCCACGCTGAAATACAAGCAGATGGACTATCAGGCGACACCTACACCGCTGGAATACCATATACAAGGAGGCTCATACGAAGAGATGGAGCCAATAGCCGACACTATCAAATATTTCATGCTTGGGATGGGCGACCAGTTGCAGTGCATACGCAGTTCAGCCGACGGGTTTATATCCTCGATAGGAATAAACATGGATGCTGACGAGGCGGCGCGCCTTGGCATAAACCGCACGATGCTATCACTTTACCTGACAGGTTCGATGAACGGGCGTCCGATAACGACCCTCTACGAGGGGAAGGACAAACTGCCCGTCGTCCTTTACAATGACAACATCTCGGACAGTGTAACATACGATGCGCTGTCGTCGCAGATGGTGCCAACCACAATCCCCGGCGTGAGCGTACCACTGAACAGCGTGGCTACCCTTTCGCCAAAGATAGATGCAGAGCAGTATTACAGACTGGCTGGACATGAAGCAATTAGCGTTGGCGCAGACCTACGTTATGGGCAGAGCCACCCTAAGGCAAAGAAACAGATTGACCGTTTTGTCTCGACGCTCGACCTTCCTGAGGGGGTAAGCGTTGAATCAGGTGGACTTGCGTCAATAAACGAGAAAGTCATACCAGAGATTATCGTCGCTTTCCTGTTGGCTGTCGGCGTATTATTCTTGTTCCTGCTGTTCCATTTCAGGAAATTGTCGTTGGCGGTGCTGACGATGGTATTATCGACGCTTTGCCTGTTCGGGGCTTTTCTCGGACTTTGGATTTTCAACCTGGACTTTGGACTGACTTCGGTTCTCGGTTTGATTTCGCTTGTGGGAATAATCGTAAGAAACGGTATAATAATGTTTGAATATGCAGAGGAACTGCGGTTCAAGCATGGCTATGACATACGTTCGGCAGCAATGGAGGCTGGCAAGCGACGTATGCGCCCTATATTCCTCACATCCTGCACCACGGCTCTTGGCGTTATTCCGATGATCATAGCAGGCGATTTGCTGTGGATGCCTATGGGGGTTGTGATATGTTTCGGTACAATGTTGTCTATTGTGCTGATCGTCATAATGATGCCTATATCATATTGGCAGATATTCAAAAAGAAATAGCACGTATGATTATGAAGACTTATCGGCATAACGGACAGTGCACTATCCGCGATGAACAGATCAGTGAGAACCATTATAACTATAGAGCCATTAATTAACATTTAAGGCTACATATACCCCCAAGTTTTTAGGTGAAATTATTGAAATTATTGAAATCGGGATGATTTTATGGTACGGTAGGGCTTGCTCTTTTCTTGCTCTTTTGCCTTGTGACGGTGGATGGGAAGTCGGATGGTTGTTCTTCAGTGGGAATGGGATAATATTTTAACATTTCGACCCGCTTTGGGGGGAGGCTGTCCGAAAAGTAGGTGACAGCCTCCAATGTAAAAAGCCGCACCTCCGTGCGTATCTCCCATCTATTGCAATCCTCTAAAACATATAGAATATCTATAACAACCACCTCAACTCTCCAAATAAATCCCCCATTCCTCGCTACTTCACGCAGAAAACTTGCGTTGTCATTTCTTTAATCAGCTCCTAAATCCTTGAAAATTATGTGCTTTTTGTCGTTTTATATATCTATTTTTGACATCTACCCCCCCCATAAGTACCAGTAAATCAATGATATAATATTTCCCATAAATTTTCGCACAGTTTGCTTGTTTATTCCGTAAAAAAATCGTAACTTTGCAGATTGAATGTTTAGCGTCTTAAAATACCAAACAAAACAAACAAATATCTATATAAACAAACTATCTAATACATTTTTATTATGAAAACTATTTATCTAAGGGTTTTATTCCTGGGTGTGCTTTTGTTTGCAACCTTGGGAATAACCGCTCAAAAGCCTCAGTTAACTGTGACTGGTTATAGAGTCAAGACATCTAAGGTGTATGATGGAACAACCAGCACTACCATTACGGGTGCTCAATTGAGCGGAATTGACAATGATCATCCTAACGTACGTGTGTCAGCTTCTGCTTCTTTTGCCTCGGCTAACGTGGATACGGGAATTACCATTACGCTTCGTTTCCGTATTACGGGTGGAGATGTTAATTATTATCAGCTTCCTGACGAATATGTCTATCTCACCAATGGTGAGATTACTCCAAAGCCATTGGAATTGGGTAGAGATCCTCAATATATCCAAACAAAGGTTTATGATGGTACAACATCTGTGATAGTTACTGGCGATCCTGAGTTGGA
This sequence comes from Paludibacteraceae bacterium, assembly GCA_024399545.1. Classification (GTDB taxonomy): domain Bacteria; phylum Bacteroidota; class Bacteroidia; order Bacteroidales; family Paludibacteraceae; genus Aphodosoma. The sequence goes on along the minus strand of JAKSNS010000003.1, from coordinate 71,704 downwards.
TGGTGTTGAAGAAATTGACAACGTCGATGTCGTTACCACTATGTATTATATGGATCCGAACAAAGGTACAAACAAAACCATAATAGCTACCTTTGAATTGAGTGGTGATGGTGCATCCAACTATGAAGCACCAATTAGTAGAGACTATCCTGGTAGCATAACCAGAAAACAGCTTAATGTTGTAAATACTAATGTGATTCCTTCCAAGGTATATGATGGAAGTGATTATTGCGGATTTTTGAATCCTGGCGACTTTTCTCAGCCTATCTACTATCTTGACGAGTTGAGATTGGTTTCAACTGCCAAATATGCAGACAAGAATGTTGGCACTGGCATACCGGTTACCGTTAATTACAGATTGGATGGATCGTCATCTGATAATTATTCCCTCAGTGATAGTATTGTAAGAAGGACAGCGAACATTACAGCAAAGCAACTTACTGGTTTAGCTAATATTACGTTTAGCAAACCATTTGATGGTGGTGTTGTTGCATCTTCTTCAAAATTGTCTTTGAAAGGCGTTGTCCCTGGTGAAACTGTTGATGCATATACCGTTGCAAATTATGATAATCCTGCCGTAGGTACTGGCAAGACTATTACTACGCAATTCTTTCTGACTGGTGCTGATTTAAGGAATTACCTTGCGCCTGTTGACTCTATTTTGAATATAGGTGAAATCACTAGCCGTAACACTACTATTACTGGTTCACAAGTATTTCCTAACAAAGAGTACGACGGAACGGATTCTGCTTACGTCCCTGTGGCAGGTGTCTTGGGTGACACTGTCGCTGGCTCGAATGTAACGGTTATCGCTGTCGCACATTATGAAGATAAGAATGCCGGTTCTGGCAAGACTATCACTATCTACTATTATCTTGAAGGTCCAGATGCAGGAAACTACAACGCTCCTACCCCTGTGATTTATAGCGAGGAGGGAGAAATCACCCCTAAACGTGTAGCCGTAGCGACCCCTGCTGTCATCGCCCCAAGCAAGGTGTATGATGGTACTTTCAACGCCGTTGTTAGCAGCAACGCTCAGTTGAACCCTAACGAAATCATTCTAGACGACGACGTCAACATATACTCTACCGCCCAATACATCAAGAAGACTGTTGGCGAGAACATTTTGGTCAACGTGGTCAACAAACTGGTCGGCGTTAAGGCTGGCAACTACTTGATTGACACCGCCGCCATAGCTTATTCTAACATCACCCCGCTCAGACTGACCATCAACAAGCCAGTTGTAAAGGACACTAAAGAGTATGACGGAAACACAACTACCGAGGTTATTACCGTCGGACAACTGACAAACCTTGTCGCTCCTGACGATGTTACAGTATCCGCAGATGCCGTTTATGACAACCCAAGCGTCTCAAACAGCAAGGATGTATATGTATCTTACAGAATCAACGGTACTGACGCTAACAACTATCTTGCGCCAGCGAATGATACTGTACACAACAAGTCCATCACGCAGAAGAAAGCCACAGTTTCCGGTACGACCGTACAAGGCAGTAAGGAGTATGACGGGACACCTTCGTCCATCGTTACTAACAATGGTTCAGTAAGCAACGCAGGTTCGGACAACGTTAGCGTGGTGGCTACCGCAATCTACTCTGACGAAAACGTAGGCACTGGCAAAACCGTGACAGTCACCTTCACCCTCGAAGGCCCTGACGCTGGGAATTATGCTCAGCCAGACCCTATTACCTTGACCGCTGACATCACCAAGAAATTCATCAGCATTGGTACTCCAGCGACTGTTGAAGCGTCTAAGGTTTATGACGGCACACGCACCTGTCGCGTTACCGACAACGGAACACCTAAAGATGTTTTGCCTGGTGACACTGTCTCGTTCGATGCAGTTGCCGAGTTTAACGACAGCACGGCGGCTCATAACAAGTCGGTAACAGTCACTTACACCCTGACAGGTTACGACGCTGAAAACTATGCCTTAACTATCGCTAAGAGTTACACGACATCGTCAATCGACAAACTTCAATTGTCTGTCGCCTATACCGACATAGCCGAGAAAAAATCGTATGACGGTACGGTTGACGCTATTGTCCGTAACCCAGGTGAGTTGCAAGGCGTTTTGTATATGGACTCACTTGTCACTCTCAGGACATCAGCTAAGTACAACACACCTGCCGTAGGTGACAACAAGCCAATCACAATTTATTATACCCTCGAAGGAAAAGGCAAGGACAACTACATCCCACCAGTGGCACACGATGTCTATGGCGAGATTGAACCAAAGTCAACTTACGTTACTGGGACAGTTGCCAGTGAGGATGGGAAATACTACGACGGAACGACCCTTGCCACACCTTATATAATAGACCCAGGTACGCTGAACGGCAATGTTGACGGGGCTGACGTTAGGGTGGTCGTTGACACCGCCTATTTTGACGATGCCGACGCAGGCTTCCACAAAAAGGCTACCGTCGAGTTCCGTCTCGCTGGTCCTGCCGCAGGCAACTACACAGTACCTGACCCTGTTATCGTCTATGCCGACATCCTTCCTAAGACTTTGAACGTCGTAGGAACGCAGGTTGACCCTTCAAAGGAATATGACGGTAACGTTTATATCCCTGTTTCGTTCGCCGGAACGCTTATTGGCCTTATTAGTGGCGACAACGTCACCCTCACAGCCGTGGCTTCTTGTGGAACTTACGGTGCCGGCAACGGCAAGGCGGTAACAATCGTCTATACGCTTGACGGCCCTGACGCAGGAAACTACGAGGCTCCATTGAACGGTTCGGCAAGCACGTCAATCCTGCCAAAGAACATCTCTATCGTCGGTACTGACGTAGTACGCAAGAAGGGATTCGATGGAACAACCGATGCACGTATCAACGTCCGCGGTACAATAGATGGAAAGGTTGGAAACGACAATGTTGACTATACCGCCGAGGCTCGTTATGACAATATGAACGTTGGTATCGGTAAGAGCATCACCGTAACTTATACCCTTGTGGGTGACGATGCAGGCAACTACAACACACCAGCACCTACTGTATTCGATGACGGCGAAATCACCCAAGTTCAGCCAACGGTTGCCAATACCGAAATCGTGGCTTCAAAGGAGTATGATGGTACAACCAATGCCACGGTATCGTATGCCGGTGAATTGGTAGGCACCGACCCTGCACACGAGGTTTACGTTTCGGCTACCGCAGTTTATGACAGCGAGGACGCTTCGCTGAACAGAAACGTGATTGTTACTTTCACTCTCTACGGAAAAGACGCCAACAACTATGTTACACCTGAGCCAATAGTATTGCCTGGTAGCATTACGCCAAAAGAGGTTACCGCTTACGGAGCGACCCTTGTCCCTACAAGACCATACGACGGTTCAACCTCCATCACCGTGAACTCCAACGGTAGTGTATTGGGTGTCTATTCGGGTGATACCGTAGGCGTAGTGGCGACGGCCGTATTCCGCGACAAGAACGTTGGCACGAACAAGACTGCCGACGTGACATACACCCTCACAGGTCCAGATGCTGGGAACTATGTTCTTGCCAACAATATGGGTACGGCACTTTCGTCAGTGTCACGTATCAACCTTAGTGTCATAGGCACGGATGTAAGACATTCAAAGAACTATGATGGCAATGTCGATGTCCAGATTATCAACCCTGGAACAATCACCGGACTTATCTCTGGTGATGATTTGGTTCTCGACGCACAGGCGCATTACGACAACAAATTCGTTGGAACTGGCAAGACCATTACCGTAAACTATACACTCGCTGGCAATGACGCTATGAACTATGTAGTGCCAGCTCAGGAGGTTTATACTGACGGTGAGATTACAAGCTTCCAGCCAACCGTATATGACCCACAAATTGTAACAACCAAGGTTTACGACGGAACGACCGTCGCACAAGTCACGGTGCCAGGTAAACTGGACGGCGTTGACTCTTTGCTTGACGTCAAACTGAACGCTACAGCCCAATTCTCTGACAAGAACGTTGGTTCGGGCATGGATGTTACGATTACCTTCACACTCACGGGTAAGGATGCAAATAATTTCCAGACCCCAGACCCTGTAACACTCCGTGGCGTAGGTGTCATCACACGTAAGCCAGTCCTTGCGACAGGCGCTACCGTGGTGCCAACCAAGACTTACGACGGATTGCTTGATGTCGCTGTTGTCAACAATGGCTACATCCTTCCAGGCTACGTAGTTGCGGGAGACGTCGTTAACACCGCCGCTACGGCAATGTTCCGTGACAAGAACGTGGGTAGGAACAAGGACGTTGACGTAACCTACTCTTTGGTGGGTGCTGACGCATTCAACTATGAACTCCAGTCCAACGCTGACTTTGCTTCGGCAACTATCATACCTACCGCACTGACGGTAACTGGTACAGTCGTCGATACCATCAAGGAATACGATGGCAACACCACGGCACGCATAATCACTAAGGGTGTCCCTGTTTTGAAGGTTCCTTCCGATGTCGTTACTATTACCGCTTCTGCTAATTACGACTCTCCTTTCGCTGGCACTGGCAAGACCATTACAATCAACTATACGCACCATGGCCCAGACTCTGCCAACTATACCACACCTACACCTAATTATTTATATAATGGTGTGATTACCGCCAATGTCCCAACCGTCTCTGGTTACGACATTAACACCGAAAAGATCTATGACGGTAGCACAGAGGCTGAGGTTATTTCAAGTGGTACTCTTGACGGCATAGACCCTGCTCTTGACGTCCACGTCATTGCAACGGCAAATTATGACAATCCTGATGCCGGAACTGGCAAGACCGTCACAATAACATTTACTCTTGTTGGTGCTGACGCTGGTCTGTTCGAGACACCAAACCCTGTCACTATCCCTGGTGGTAAGATTGATCAAAAGACCGTGTTTATCGCTAATACTTCTATTGCTTCGTCCAAGGTTTATGATGGCGGTATTACCCTTGATGTGATAAACCCTGGCACAATCGTAGGATTGGAACCAGACGACGACGTAACCCTTGTGGTCACAGCCAATTTCCGTGACAAGATCGTGGGCAACAGCAAACCTGTTGACGTTACCTATTCACTGACGGGTGACGATAAGGCTAACTATTTCCTCTCGGTTACCGCTGACGTCAAGGCTGCCTCGATCGTTCCTGCCTCTATCACCGTTTCTGGTACATTGGTTGCTGAAAGCAAGCCTTATGACGGCAACGCTAATGCAACCGTCATAAACCCAGGTACTATCGAAGGTCTTTTCAATGGTGACGTTGTTTTCCTCACTACCATTGCGGCATTCGATAACAAGAATGTGGGTACGGGCAAGGTTATCACCGCTTCTTACACTATCTCGGGAACCGATGCTCAGAATTACATCACCCCATTGCCAACCTACTTCAATAATGGAGAGATAGTAGAGAATAACACTCTTACCGTATCTGGCTATCAGGTCAACGGTGAGAAGACATACAATGGTATGACTGACGCTGAAGTCACATTAGCAGGTACCCTTGAAGGCGTTCCTGATGGTTTGGATATAAACCTCGTGACTACTGCCCAATATTCTGACAAGAATGTTGGTTCTAACAAGGACATTATCCTTACATTCACTTTGACAGGTAGCGATGCCGCCAACTACCAGGCTCCTGCCCCTGTCACTTTGAAAGGCCAAGGTAAGATTAACGCTAAGAATGTCACCGCCACTGGTGCGACCCTTGCCGCAACCAAGCCTTACGATGGTACTGTTTCAGCGATTGTCACCAGCAATGGTACTTTGACTGGCGTATCGCCAGCCGACTCTGTCGCAGTCGTTGCTACTGCAACGTTCCGTGACAAGAACGTTGGCAACTCGAAGGACGTTGACATTATCTATAGTATCGCTGGCAAGGATGCACGCAACTACACTCTCACCAATACGACGGGGATTGGCTCTTCTTCGATTATCCAAGCTTCCCTTACCGTTTCTGGAACCGACGTTGCACGCATCAAGAACTATGATGGCAATACAGATGCAAGAGTCGTCTATAGCGGCGTGATTTCAGGCACTTATGGTGACGACCAAGTTATTTTGACCTCTCCTTTGGCTTACTATGACAATAAGAGGATTGGAACCAATAAGGTTATTACCGTTACTTTTGGCATCACGGGAGCAGATGCGGCTAACTACCTCAACCCTGCGCCTGTTATCTTCACCGATGGCGAGATTAGGACCAACAAACCAACTGTGGTAGATTACCCAGAGACATTCACAAAAGAGTATGATGGCACTTGGACTGCCGTGGTTGACAACCCTGGTACGCTCCTCGGTGTTGACACCTCGCTTGACGTCACTCTGACTGCAACGGTTGTTTATGATGACAATAATGCTGGCACAAGCAAGAACGTGACTTTGGTATTCTCTTTGACTGGCCCAGATGCCGTCAACTTTGAGGTCCCTGACCCTATCGTCTTGCCTAACGCCGGTATCATTTCTAAGAAACCAGTAACAGTAACCGGGGCAACGGTTGCTCCTTCTAAGGTTTACGATGGGAATATTTCACTTCCTGTACTCAACAACGGTCAAGTGACAGGCTTCGTATCGCCTGACTCAATCAGCGTTGTCGCTACGGCTAACTTCCTCACCAAGGATGTCGAGGCTCAGCCTAAGAATGTCACCATCAATTACACGTTGGCAGGTCCTGACAAGGACAATTACGTGATCGCAAACCCTGTAGGTTTTGCCACGGCAATAATCACTCCTGCCGCTATTACAGTGACTGGCACAAACCCTGTTCCTGTTAAGCCATACGATGGAAACTCGAATGCAGGCATTGCTGATGACGGAACCATTGTTGGCAAGATTGGTGCTGACCAGGTTTCTCTCGTTGCAACCGCAACTTACGACAATCCTAACGTAGGCACTGGCAAGTTGATTACCGTCAACTTCACCCTTGCTGGACAAGATGCCGTAAACTATGCGAACCCTACTCCGTTGATATTCAACAATGGTGAGATTACGAAGGTTAAACCTACTGTGGCTGACGATTACCAGATTGCGGTAAACAAAGTTTATGACGGCAACAACAATGCCATCGTCAACTTCCCTGGTACTCTCCAGAATGTCGGAACCGCTGATGTGACGCTTTCGACTCTTGCAACCTTCAGTGACAAGAACGTTGGTTCTCGCAAGGATGTTACCTTGACGTTCACTCTCAACGGCAATGACGCTGCAAACTTCGATACCCCTGACCCTATCGTTTTGCAACAGGCGGGAACAATCACCCCTAAGGATGTCGAGGGTTACGGTGCGTACGTCGCTTTGCAGAAGACTTACGATGGCACGAAGAACATCACCGTACTTAATCACGGTTCTATCCGCGGCCTCGTTTTGCCAGACTCTGTCGTTACTTACGTAACAGCGTCTTTCCGTGACAAGAATGTTGACACCAACAAGGTTGTTGATTTGTCATACATGCTTCTCGGTCCTGACGCTAATAACTATCACCTCACTAACTCTGGCGATACTGCCTTCTCTACAATCGTTCCTAAGAATGTAACTGTTTCTGGTACCGTTGTCGAAAGTATCAGGGCTTACGATGCTACGACCAACTGTAGGATTATCGCTCCAGGTGTAGTCGATAGTCTCTGCAACGGTGACAACGTTAACATTATGGCGTTTGCGCAGTTCAACGACAAGAACGTTGATACCGCCAAGGTAATCACTATCTCCTATGTTTTGAGCGGCGCTGATGCTAACAACTACATTGTTTCCGCTCAGACTACAATGAACGATGGTGCCATCACACCTGCTAAACTTACCGTTTCCGGCTTGGTAATTGACCCTTGGAAGAACTATGACGGTAACGTTATCGCTACTATTATCGGTTCTCCTACGCTTATCGGACAATTCCCTGGCGATGTCCTGTTCCTCACCCCTTCAGCCGATTTCGATTCGCCTGACGCAGGTAACAACAAGGTCATCACAGCTAAGTTTAGCGTATTCGGTACTGATCGCTTCAACTATGACCCAATCCCTGATTCCATCTACACCAACGATGGTATAATCTTCGATATCGTTACCCTCTTGTCTGACTCTATCACCAACAAGAAGTTGTTGTCCGACAACGAGACTTATTGTGGCGGTGACGTGGCTACTGTCCTTTACACTATTGACAGGGGTATTCCTTACGAATATCGCTTAGAGTTCAGCAATGCCGCCAAGGCAGCAGGCTTCGTCGATATCGACTGGACAAGGGTTAATGGTGACATTACATTCAATATCCCTGACTCTTGCGATGGTGGCGACTATTATGCTACCGTACAATTCAGAAACGAAATCCAGGCTCGCGACGGTTTGACTAACGTTGACCGTGACACAATCGAGTTCACTGTCAATTTGTCGAACAAGTACATCACCGATATCTTCGAGGATGTTGTCTCTATCGACAACCGCGAGAACAGGTTCCGCTCTTACCAGTGGTACAAGGATGGTGACATTATCGCTAATGCAAACTTGCCTTATTATCAAGACAAGGGCGGCCTCTATGGCGAGTATTACGTTGTAGTAAACCTTGGTGAGGAAGACGAGGCTATCATCTGCCCTAAGGAGTTCTATCATACCGCAGGACAGAAGACCAAGTCTATCAGTGCTTATCCTAACCCTGCCGAAAGTGAACTTAATATCCAGTTGACTGGTTTCGCCGAGGGTACGCACAAGATGATGCTTGTCAACGCCGCTGGTTTCGTCGTTATGACCGAAAACTTCGATGGCGACAACTACAAGATTAACGTCAGCGGCCTCCCTTCTGGTACTTATACCGTATTCGTGGATGGTGAATCAGTTAAGGCAATCAAGAAATAATAAGCAGATATGAAAAAGATATTTTTGATTATTACAGTATTGCTTGTGTCGGTTTATGGCTATGCTCAGGAAGAGTTCGAGGATTTCTCGAACTCCTCCCTGACCAGCCAGGACACTGCAAAAGTTGACAGTCTTATCGCAAAACAAGCTTTGGAAGACAGTTTGCTTGTAAAGAAGATGAAGGACAACAGTACGTCTCATAACATCAACTTCTATTTCGGTGTGGGGATGAACACTATGGCTTACGATCCTTTGGAAGGGGATTGGAAACCTTCTCATGGTGGCGACTTCCGTCTCCAGTATCAGGTGATGTTCAACAAGCATTGGGGTTTAGCTATTGGTGCCCAGGCTACTGTTTATCAGTCTGCCGCTATCTATAACTACTCGTTCCAGCACCTGAACCTCGTTCACCCTGACAACGGCCTTTTGTATGACCAGACTATTACTTTCAACGATTGGAAGGAAAAACAGTTGATGTTGCAGGTCGAAGTGCCTATCATGTTCAACTACCGTCATTTCATCAACAAGAAAACTGCGTTCCTCTTGGGTGCTGGTGCTTCGTTGGCTTTCCCTGTTTATAGTACTTACAAAACAGTCGATGGCAATTACACTATCACAGGTTATTTCCCATCTACTAACGTAACCTATAGCAACATCGTCGAGCATGGTTTCTCGTCAACCAAATATGGTGATGACGGCGACCACAATTACAATGCTTTCAATGTCGGTGCAATCATCGACTTGGGTTTCACGTTCAAGATGACCCGCATCTCTGACTTCTACCTCGGTCTTTACGGTGGCTACTATTTCCTTAACACAATCGACCATAAAGACCAGGAATTGATTCTGCGTCCTACTCTCGATGCCCCTGGAAAATACGTAGGCACTTTCTGCTCTGACAGGGTTAAGGAGGTTCATCCTTTCAACTTCGGTATCCGTTTAGGTTTCATGTTCAGGGTTGACCAAGCCGACAAGAAGGCTAAGGCGTTCGAGGATCGTCTCGCTCAGGCAAGGAAAGACCGCAAGGATCTTGAGTTGATGAAGCTCAAGCACCAGCAAGACTCGTTGGATGCTTTGAACCTTGCCGCTCAATCTGCTGAAGATGCTGAAGCTGCACGTAGGAGACTTGAACGCGAGTCTGCTGAGAAGAATGCACTCGATGCTGAGTTCCAGGCACTCCGCGCCGAGCATGACTCGTTGCTGAAGAAGAAGGCTGAAATCCAGGAACGTAAGCGCATCGCTGGTCACATCAATAGTATTGCACACTTCGACTCTGCTCAAGACTTCCCTTATATGGATGAGGAGGCCGCAGACGCTTTGAAGAAGCTCGCTGACTTGATGCGAAAGAATCCTAACGTAATCGTTATGGTATTCGGTCATGCCGATAGTTCTGGTAACTCTGACCAGAATATCATCTACGGTCAACGTCGTGCCGAGGCTATGAAGACTATTCTCGTTAAACATGGTGCTGATCCTTCTCGTATCATTTGCGTATCTCGCGGTGATAAGGACCCAGTCGCTTCTAATGATACCCCAGAGGGCAGGAAGCTTAACCGTCGTGCCGAGATTGATATCCGTGAGGATTAATAGATACTATATACCTTTTTTTGAGGGTGTGCCAGCAACTCCGGCGCACCCTCTTTTTTTGCTTATATATAGAACTCGCCCTTATAACTTACTAGAAAAGCGAAGCGTCCTAGAATCTCTAAAACAAAAAACAGGAGGAAAAACCACCCCCAAGTTTTCAGGTGAAATTATTGAAATTATTGAAATCGTTTGAGAAGTCATTATACGATTTTCTGTTTTTTATGGTACGGTAGGGCTTGCTCTTTGCTTGCTCTTTTGTGTTGTGAGTTTGTGTGTACATTTATGTGCGCATTTGAGGTTTCGGCTTGCATGCGATTTCAATAATTTCAATAATTTCACCTAAAAAGTTGGGGGTAGGTTTTTATGTGTCTTACCATTCCCGACCCGTAAAACATATTTTTGGTGTCACCCCTCCCTTTCTTAAAACACCGATTCAGATAATGTTATACCCATATCATTCTTGTGATTTTCTCCATTGCATTTTCAGTATTATTTTCTCTGAAATATTTGCCGATATCTGAGATAAAATTTGTACCTTTGCACTTGAATTCCAATCAGAGTTTGCAAAACTCTCGTATCTTACAAATCAGATAATAGGTTCTGCTGATTTGCACGATGATATCAAAAAAAAGAGCCTGATTAAAAAAGTTATTTTATGAACAAAAAATTAAAACTGTTTGCATTTATGCTGGCTGCATCGGTGCTGGCATTTACGTCTTGCAAAAAAGACAACGAACCCGAAAACCCTTCTTCATCTGAAACGATGTATATTATGGGTACTTACAACTCCGAATCATTTCTGATGACCAACGATCAGATACACTATTTCAGCAGAACAGACAATACGGTATTTGCTGCCCTTGATATGGCTGTACGCGACAATGGTGATGTATATGTCGTTGGACAGTTGGATAGCCCGTTTGGTGCGGGTATTCCCCCCAAATCTGCATTATACAAAAACAATGAGGAGTGCAGCGAATACACATTTGAAGCCTCTGCGTTCTGTGGCATAGCATTCAAGGAGAATGGCGATATTGTCCTTGCCGGACTTAAATGGGGTCAGCCAGCAGTATGGGATGGCACAAACTTCAATGCATTGCCTGTCGGGTCAATCGGAGAAGTTCAACTGTGGGATATTTCGTCTATTGAATATACTGATGGAAATGAATTCATTGTTGGCTCATATATGGGCGAATCCGGTGAATACACTCCCGTTGTGTGGATGAATCGCCAACTTATTGAAATGGGACAGATGGACAGCGCTTCGACATTTGCTTACGCCGGAGCACTGACCAACGGTACAGATTTCAAGATGGCTGGTATTCACATTGAAAAAGACGAGAAAGCCAAAGCTTTCGAATACAATAGTCAGCAACAAAGTTTTACCACGATACCTTACCAATGGTCAGAGTCAAACGCCAGCATGACTTACGGTATTGTCAAATCCTCAAAATGGGATGATGCATCCGGCAGCATCTATTCGTTAGTGACCGAATATTATGCGCATGGTTATGTCAATCCAAAGACAGGAGAAATCGGTGCAGTTGACACTATCCGTGGTGGTTTCTATGTCTTGAAGGATGGTCAGGTGATGCCTCAAACGATATACCAATACCCTAAGGAGAACACACTCGCTTCAATCATTGATATGACGATGAACTCAAAAGGTCAAATTGTAACGGTCGGAACACTTTATGACAATGTGAATCACGGTGTAAGGCCTGCCTATTGGATAGATGGCGAGTGCCACATCATAAATCCAGACCGTCTCAATGATGATGGCGTAGCTTCGAGAGTCATCATTAAAAACGTCAAGAAGGACAATTGACATATCGAATAGTAAGTAATGGACATTTATGTTTTTTAGAGTCAAAAAATGAAATGTCATTATATCCGTAGAGACGCGGCATGCCGCGTCTCTACTTTATCGAGAATGACCCAAAGATGTTGCAAATGGCTGACATTCTTATCCATAGGGCTTATGCCACTATGCTAATCTATGTCACCCTTCGGGCTTAGGACATGCGAAACTTGAATAAATATGATAAAAAGATGGCGAAAAACTTGTGGGAATGGAAAAAAAGTTGTACCTTTGCACCCGAAAAGTTGGGGTATTAGCTCATCCGGCTAGAGCGCGACACTGGCAGTGTCGAGGTGAGCGGTTCGAGTCCGCTATACTCCACAGTATTGCTGGTGTTGCCGTTGCTTTTCGCAGCGGCTTTTTGTTTTGCTCTATTACGTTTCGTGTATTTGTATCGAGTTATTATTTTATCATCACTTAGTTCTTTTTTGTCAGATTATGCAACAAAGTGGAAGATATAGACTTGGCATTGATATTGGTTCAACAACCATAAAAGGTGTCTTGACCGACGCACAGGGTAATGTGCTTTTCTCGGATTACAGACGCCACAACGCTGATGTGCCAAAGGCGGCAAGGGAGTTCGTGGCAAAACTCAGGAAATGTTGTGACGTCGAGAAAGCGGGTATTGTCATGACTGGTTCCGTGGGTATGGGTTATGCGGAACGTGCGGGAGTTAAGTTCGTGCAGGAGGTTATTGCCGCCGCCGAGGTCGTCAAAAGGCTTTACCCAGAGGTGCGGACTTTGATTGATATTGGTGGGGAGGATTCTAAGATGGTGTTTTTCGAGCAGGGACGTGTACCTGACATCAGGATGAACGGTAGTTGCGCTGGCGGAACAGGTGCCTTCATTGACCAAACGGCCACTTTGCTTGGTGTCTCCCCTGCCGAACTTAACGAGTTGGCTAAGCACTCAACAAGGATATACCCTATCGCCTCGCGTTGTGGGGTTTTCTCCAAGACTGACATACAAAACCTGCAGAGCCGGAAAGTGTCCCGCGAGGATATTGCCGCAAGTATGTTCCATGCTGTGGCTGTGCAGGTTGTTTCCTCTTTGGCAAGGGGGATGGATTTTGGTGGTAAGGTGTTTATGTGCGGTGGCCCTTTTGCTTATCTCAGCGAGTTGCCAGGGCATTTCAGACGTGTGATCTCTATTCCTGAAGAGGATTGCGTATTGCCCGAAAGGCCAGAGGTCGTCCCTGCCTTGGGTTGTGCGTTGTTGGGTGGCGCCGACGATGTTGTGGAGTGTGATTTGTCGGTTGTAGCGAATTTGACAGATGCCCTCAGGATAGACAGTGGGCTGAAACCCCTCTTTATCTCTAAGGATGAGAGGGAGGAGTGGCTGACCTCCAAGAAAGGTTATGAGTTGCCTACAACACCTAACGTAAACGGCAACTTATATTTGGGTGTGGATTCTGGTTCGACCACGACCAAAGTGGTGGTTACTGACAGCGACGGGGCTTTGGTATTTTCGGATTACCGTCAGAACAACGGCGACAGTTTCGAGGCTTTCCACGCTTCGTTGCGCAAACTGAAAGACACTTTGGGTGGTCAATGCGAAATAGCCTCCAGTTGTGTTACTGGCTATGGCGAAAACCTGCTCAAACAGGCGTTCAACCTTGATTGCGGCATTGTCGAGACTATGGCGCATTTTGCCGCCGCACGACATATAATTCCCGATGTCAGTTTCGTCCTGGACATTGGCGGACAGGATATGAAAGCTATTTTTGTCGAGAACAAGGCTATTAAGAGGATAGAGATTAACGAGGCTTGCTCGTCGGGTTGTGGTTCGTTCCTACAGACTTTCGCACGAATGTTGGGCTATGACGTTGACTCTTTCGACGAACTGGCCTCTTTCTCGCAAAACCCTTACGACCTCGGGACAAGATGCACCGTTTTCATGAACTCTAAGGTAAAACAGGCTATGCGCGAGGGAACACCGATACCTGACATCGCTGCCGGGTTTAGTTATTCTGTGATAAAAAACTGCCTCTTCAAGGTGCTGAAACTTCGTTCCATCGACGACCTTGGCCAGAAAATAGTAGTGCAAGGGGGGACGTTCAGGAACCGCAGCGTCGTCAGGGCTCTTGAATTGTTGACGGGTAGGAGTGTGGCTATTACCGACCACCCGGAGTTGATGGGGGCTTACGGTGCGGCGCTTTATGCTATAAAATAATTGCCTTATGAAACTTGAAGATCTGGTAAACGCAAATACATATACCTCGTCTAACGAGGTCTGCCCTGGGTGCGACAACCACTGCAACGTGAGGTGTTTCACATTTGCCAACGGCAGGACATATTATTCTGGCAACAACTGCGAAAAGGTTTTCGCCAACGAGCGTGAAAGCAGTTACGTTGGGGTGAACATGTATGAGGAGAAGTACAAGCGGTTGTTTGACAGGCGTGACCCTTTCGCCAAAGACGAAAAACGTCTCTGCGTCGGAATACCAAGGGCGTTGGGCATTTACGAGAATTATCCTTTTTGGCACACCCTTTTCACACATTGTGGAATAAGGGTTGTCTTGTCGCACCCTTCGTCAAACATACTTTACGAGGGTGGCGTGAGAACTATTATGGCTGACAATATCTGCTTCCCTGCGAAACTCATGCACGGTCACGTCGTTGACCTCTTGCGACGTGGGGTTGAGAGGGTTTTCTATCCTTTCGTGGTTTATGAGCGCAAAGAGGACGAAAAATCTAAGAACAGCTTCAACTGCCCAATTGTCTCCGCTTATTCTGACGTGCTTAAGTCGTCTATCGACTCCGAGAAGGTTGACACCTTGGTTGTCTCGATGAATGATTATGCGTTGATGCGGAAATCTTGCGTCGGTTATCTGGCCTCTTTGGGTGTGCCGAAGAAAAAGGCGCAAGAGGCGGTGGCCGAAGCTTGGCGAGCGCAAAACGAATATCTGGAGTGGCTTGAAAATAGGGGTAGGGATGTCTTAGACGAAGCCGTCGCAAACCATAGGGCAATCGTACTGCTGGCTGGAAGGCCTTACCATGTTGACCCGCAAATTGAACACAAGGTCTCTTATGCCATCAGCAGAATGGGCGTTGACGTGATTACGGAACATGTTGCCATGCACGAAGGGTCTGCCGTCTATCAGAAACTTAACGCTTTATGCCAGTGGGCTTACCCTAACCGCATTTTCAAAGCCGCCTATTTTGTCGCCAACAACCTTTATTCCAGGCTGCATTTCGTCGAACTCACCTCTTTCGGTTGTGGCCCTGACGCTTTTATCTTGGACGAGGTCGGCAATATACTTAACCGTTTTGGCAAGAACCTCACCACACTAAAAATCGACGATGTCAACAATATAGGTTCGCTAAGGCTGAGGGTGCGAAGCATGCTTGAAAGCGCCGAGGCTAGCAAGGGTACGCAACGAGCGTCAATTAGTGACGAGCGTTGGACGACAAAGATTTTCGATATTGAGGATACTCGCAGGACACTAATTGCTCCCTATTTCGCTGAGGGGTATTCGGAGTTCCTTCCCCCGCTTTTTTCCGTGGTCGGGTATAACCTCGTGAATCTGCCTATGGGGCAACAAGAGGATGCCGAACAAGGTTTGAAATCAGCAAACAATGACATCTGCTATCCTGCAACGATAGTTGTCGGCAGTGTGGTTAACGCACTGAAAAGCGGAAAATACAACCGTGACCAGGTCGCGGTAATCATAACTCAGACTGGCGGCCAGTGCCGTGCGTCTAACTATTATTCGCTTATCAAGAACGCAATGGTACGCCATGGTTTTGCCGACGTCCCTGTTGTCTCGTTGGCTATAGGCGAGGGCTTGAACAACCAACAACCCGGCTTTGCTGTCTCGTGGCGAAAGTTGCTGAGGATAGCGATGGAGTCTATACTTTATGTTGACTCGCTTTACAAAATGTACTACCCTGCCGTGGTGCGCGAAAGGATAAAAGGGTCTGCGAAAAAACTGCTGTGGGGGTACATAAATCGTGGCACGGAAATCGTTAGGCAGTGCAACCGCAAAGCACTCCGCCAACTGCTTGCAAATGCCGTCTGTGACTTCTCAAGCATTACTGATTTCTCTAAGAATGCTCAGTGCGTCGGTGTCGTTGGCGAGATTTATGTCAAGTATAACAGTTTCAGCAACCACTGCGTTATACCTTGGCTGGTCGAAAAGGGATTTGAGGTGGTGCCACCTATGTTGTCCGGCTTTTTCTCTACCTCGCTTGTCAGTCAGTCGGTTAATCGTAAGGAGAATATAAAGCATGTCGAGACTAATTCATTGGTATATAACCTCATCCACGCCTATTTGATGTCCAAGATGCGTCAATACGACAAAATCTGTTCTCCTTATCCTCTTTACCGTAAATTCACCGACATCAGGGACAATGCTGATTTGGCATCACGTGTCGTCAACCTTGCGGCTGACTTTGGCGAGGGGTGGTTCTTACCTGGCGAGATTTGCCATTTGGCTGAGGCGGGTGTAAACAGGGTCGTATCACTGCAACCTTTTGGGTGTATCGCTAACCATATCGTATCTAAGGGCGTAGAAAAACGAATCAAGGAACTTTACCCTCGAATGAACCTGCTTTTCCTCGATTTTGACAGTGGGACTTGTGAGGCGAATGTCTTCAACAGGCTCAATTTCCTTGTTGAAAACTGATTTTCTCGATGGTTTTTTAATTTTATTCGAAAAACGCTTGGATATTTGCGAAAAAAGTCGTAACTTCGCACCCTGAAATCTTCCGTTTCGAACGTTATACAATTAACATATTATTCACTTTAAAACTTTCATTATGAAGAAATTGTTATTTAAGTGCTTCGTTATGATGTTTGCGTTATGCTTGCCTTTGTTGGCGCAGGCGCAGCTGACGACACCTTATTTCGAGGACTTCGAGGGAATGGCAACCGGCACACCTCCTACCGGTTGGGACAACTCGGCGTCAACGACATCGACATCTCTCACCAGTGGTTATGTGTGGGGTGTCTATTCTTATGGTGGCAACCAGATGATCCGTATGTACAACTGGGGAGTACAGTCAGGTGTGGCTTGCATCAACACGCCAGCCATCACACTGCCGGCAGCTGGCGGATCTTGCCAGTTAGTGTTCAAGTATGCGCACAACGCATCTTGCGGTGACTTCAAGGTTAAAATCTCTACCGACAACGGTACTACGTTCACTGACCTTGCCACATACGCCAAAGGTTCAGGTAGCAGCCAGTCTGACCCAGGTGAGTTCACCGAGGCAACTATCAACCTGAACTCTTATCTTGGTAACACAGCCATCATCCAATTCTGGGCAACTGCCAACTATGGCAATGGCGCAATCTTCGTTGACGACGTAGAGGTTGGTCCTGAGCCAACCTGCTTCCCTCCAACTAATTTGCAGGTAAGCGACATCACTGTCGATGAGGCTTACTTCTCATGGACGGCAAGCGACCACAACGAGACTTCCTGGGAGTATCTCTGCATCCCTGCAACTGCAACTCCAGATTGGTCAACCGCGGAACTTTGGTCTATGAACAACGTTCTCGTTGATAACCTCACACCTAACACTAATTACAAGTTCTACATCCGTTCTTACTGCTCTCCAACAGACCAGAGTAAGGCTGTATCAGTGGCATTCAAGACTCTCTGTGCTGCCGTAACTCCTGAGCAACTCGGTCTTATCGGCTTTGAGGCAAGCGAAGGCTTCGTAGATGGTGAAGGCAACCTGAACAACTCCAACTGCTGGTATGCAGGTAACTTTACCACTCCTGCAGGCAACGATAGAATACCACAGGTCTATAACTCTTCGTATGACGCTTTCGATGGAAACAACAGCTTGAAAATCCAGGCTTATATCTCCAGAACTGCAAACTACGATTCGGCATACGCAATTCTTCCAGAACTGACGTTCGCAGAAGGTAACATCACGAATTACCATGCGACCATGCGTATCCGCAAGTGTAACAATTCTACTTCTTACGGAGACTCATTGTTTGTGGCTGTCCTGACAGACCCTGCACAACCTCGCAATTTCCAGATTGTTGATACCATAGTCTCCACATCTGATGAGTATTCTTTGGCAGATGCCTCATTTGCCTCTTGCACAAACAACGGCAACTACATCATGCTCTTAGCCGTTTGTCCTATTTCGGGAGCAGCACCTAAATATGCTTCGTTCTACATCGACAACCTTGAGGTTAAGAAGTGCAAACAGACCGCGACCCCAACTGACCTTGCAGTGAACAACATCCAGCAAAGGTCTATGGTGGCTTCGTGGACTGGTTCAAACAATGCCCGCGTGATGCTTGCCGCTTCAGAGGTTACTAACCCTGACACTTACACTGAGTGGCTTGTGGATACAGTTGTCAGCACAAACCCTGCAACAATCGTCACTGAGCCAGCAACAAGATACGTCATGTACGTTCAGTGCTTCGGCGCAGATACCAGTGAAATCAGTACTACTCCAGTAGCATTCGAGAGCGGATGCGATGCTATCACCAATTTACCATGGATTGAGGACTTTGAGGAATTTGAAGGCACTGAGGATTTTGATAAACCATGCTGGACTAACGTTCATACCGAAGGAACTGCCACCGCCGTTGCCAAAATCGAAGGCTCTCGCAATGGCACCAACCGTACAAAACAACTCAAGTTTGACCACTATGGTGATTCAGGCGAGGTTGTTGTAGTCACATTGCCAGAGTTCAACATCCCTACAGCTAATGCTTACGAGTTCGCAATCTCTGCTTACCGTACAAACGATGCATACCCTAATCTGGTTAACGATGGTGTATATGTAATCACAGACAACGCCGCAGGTGATGGCTTTGACACATTATTTATACCTCACAACATCACTAACCCTGGTTCAGTAGGTACTGAGAACCACGATGACTGGTACACCTATTCAGTTGTATTGCCAAAGGCAGGATTGAACAACATCACGGTACGTCACCTCTCAGAGGGTGGTCTTGCCATGTATGTCGATAACTTCACAGTACGCGCAATCCCTGCATGTGCACAAGTACGTCACCTCGTTGCAACAGATGTCCTGCCACATCAGGTATCTCTCGACTGGGATGCAACAGGTGCTGCAAACTATCAGGTCGTACTGACAACCGAAGAAATCAACCCTGACACTCTTGCAACAGTTCCTGACAGCCTCATCGTTTACGACAACAGCACAATCACTACCAATACAGCCGTGGTAACAAGCCTTGTTCCTACAGTTGTCTATTACGCTTACGTTCGCGGTATCTGTGGTGCTGAGAATGGCGCATGGGCTGCTCCTGTATCGTTCCGCACTCCTTGCGAGGATATCACTATCACAAAGACCGACACTTACTTCCAGGGCTTCGAGGGTCTTGAAGACAAAGTCCGCTATGTACCATGCTGGGACTTCATCGTTTTCAACCCAGACGCATACTCCACAGGTAGTGGTCAGATGGTTGTGTCGGCAACCAAGTCTGGCAGTTACGAGGCTCGTACAGGCTCAATGCTCTTCAACTATGGCAACCAGTACGGTGCTTACAACGGTGCTAACGACACTTCAATCATGGTTCTCCCTCAGACCACGAACAACGTTCAGGATCTCCGTCTGAAGTTCTGGTTCACTTGTCCTGTTGCTTCTGCCGGTGCCAACAGTCCATTGTATTTCGATACTCTCGTTGTCGGTGTAATCACTGACATTGCCGACAGAACCACATTCACTCCAGTTGCACGTTTCCACGCTGACGAAAGCGGTGTATATCAGCTCGCCGAAACAATGTTCGACGAATACACAGGTGCTCAGGGCCGTATCGCAATCATGCGTGTGCCTGTATGGTATCATCCATCAAATTGGACAAACCAGTATTGGGGTTCAATCATCGACGATGTGACAATCGACCTTGCTCCTACTTGCAAGAAGGTTACAGACGTTGTTGCTTCTGACGTGACTGACGTTACCGCAAAACTTTCGTGGACAGCTACAAACGCTGGTTCTTACAACGTAATCGTTGCTGACGCTGCTATCGATGCTGACGCTCTCGATTCTGCCGCAATGTCGCACATCGTAACTGCTGTTTCTGTCGCTGAAGATTCTGTCAACCTTGTAAGCCTTCAGCCATATACAACCTACTATGCATACATCGTAGGCGACTGCGGTAATGGTGACATGGCTGATGCATCTGCTGCTTGCCAGTTCACAACCGCTATGGCTGCACCTTATTTCCAGGACTTCCAGGATGTCGCTCCTGCTTTCCTCATGCCTTCGGAATTGACACAGTACCTGACCAATAACCATATTGACTCCCTGCTTGAAGACGGCAATTTCGAGACTCCGACTATTGTGACCACATCCTATTACTATGATTGGTGTGCAAATGATATCTTTGATCCAAATTACACTGCATCTATAGATATCTTTGGAGAAGGTTTGTATCGTATGTTGGCCACTCCTGCAATCGTAATGCATGGCAGCGACAGCTTGCGTCTCTCGTTCGACCTCTTCAAGAGCGAATGGAATTCATCTGACCCAGCATTAGATGTAATGAACTATGATGACTACTTCTATGTAATGCTTGCTAATCCTGAGATGACATCATACGAAATGCTTGCATCATGGACCAACGATACTGTCGGAAGAGGTGATTATAGTCTCCGTAACGACATCAGCGGTACTCCTTCTATTTGGACTCTCGACCTCTCTGACTATGACGGTATTTATAGAATCATCTTTGCCGTAGGTTCTCCTGAAGACAACGATGACTACAGATTGCATCTCGATAATATCGCACTCACCGCTGACGCTAAACTTGCAGTAGTAGCAAACAACGACGCATACGGTACAGTTACTGGTTCTACTGACTCTACATTCCTTGGTGCACAGGTTGAAATCACTGCCACACCAAACGATGGCTATGTATTCTACCAGTGGTCAAATGGTGACAACAACGCAACAACCACTTACACCGTTGCTGCTAAGAATGACACCATCACCGCAATCTTCGCACCATCATTCGTTGACTTTGTCATCACTTCTGACAACGAGGATATGGGTACTGTGACAGGTTCAGGCCACTATGCTGCCCTTGATACAGTTACTATCTCGGCTACAGCTAACGAAGGCTTCGTATTCAGCAACTGGAGTGATGGCAACACAGACGCTGTTCGCACAATCATTGCTATCGAAGACCTCAACCTTGTTGCTTACTTCGACACTATCAAGGTTAACGTTACGGTTGACATCACAGGCAATGGTACTGTTACCGGTGACGGCATTTACAACTATGGCGATCAGGTAACTCTCGTTGCAACTGCCGCTGATGGCTATGAGTTCGTCAAGTGGACAATGAATGGTACTGAATATACCGACGCTACACTTACATTCACTGTAACAGAGGACGTTACTGTCGAAGCTGAGTTCCTGCCTATGTCTGCCGTCGAGGATGTTGAGACAGTTGACTATGTTGCTTACACTGAGGGTATGAATGTTATCGTATCTGGCGTTGAAAGCCACAACGTTGCCCTCTATGACATTACTGGCCGTCTTGTGAAGAACATCAATAAAGCATCTGAAATCGAGCGTATCGCAGTTAATGCCGCCGGTGTTTATTTCATACGTATTGACCATGACAATACTATCCGTGTTGTTGTTAAGTAATATATTATAAGGTTATTTTGAGGGTGTGTCACAATGGGTGATACACCCTCTTTTTTTATGGAATGTTAGCCGGACAAACTTACCCACTCAAATCACCTTTTAACATTTCATGCACAAGCAGACAAAAAGATTTATGTATATATATTTAATTACATATAATGTGTTACCCGTTCATCTATTACAAAATCGGTAGGGTATATCCAAAATTAATTGAGTTAATTGAGTTAATTGAGTTAGTTGGCTAATAAATCTTAACGCCACATCCCCAAATCCAATGTCAAACGGCTATCGGAAAAAAGCCAAAAAAAACGCACCTCCAACGGAGCAGCACCGAAGGATGTACGGACTAACAACCCCTTCCTAACCCCCAAAACAACAAAATGCACCCGTTTAAGTTTATTTAACACCAAAAACCTGAAACAGTGTTGATTGATAGATGGTTAAAATAAAATTTGGCATAAAATTGTGTATGGTTGGCTCTTATTCCCGTAATATTTGTATTTTTGTGGATTTTTTTGTATCTTTGCACCGAAATATTATCTTATTGTCCATTATGAAACGTTTATTGCTTTTCGTTGTTTGCATTGTCGCTATGTCGCTGACAATCAACACAAACGCACAAACTTGCAAGAGACCGGAGAACCTTTCGGTGTCAAGCCTTTCAACGAGTGCGGCGACCCTGATATGGGATCTTTCAGCCACAGGAGACGTGCCTTCGAGTTATTTTTTCAAACTGACGGCAGGGGAGACCGTGCTTGAGTTGGATTCCGAGCTTGTGGTGACTTCGCAGTCCTACACGATTACTGGTCTGACCGCAAACACGACTTATGTAGTGGAGTTGGGTTCTACTTGCAACCTGACTGGGTCAGGAATATCGGAGACTGTCACGTTCAGTTTCACCACGCCTTGCGCAACGCAAGCCGCACCATACGACGAGGATTTCAACACGACCTTGCCATCGTGCGTTTTCATGAGGAACGCCGCATGGACGAACGGCGGCAGGACGGGAAAGTGCATGGCACTGACTACGACTGCGTCCGAATCGGCGTATATGGTGTTCCCAGACCTGAACCTACAGTCGGACGACGTTGAGGTGGGGGTATGGATGAAAGCCAACTCAACGTTCGGCGCCAACGTGCCGTTCTATGTGGGGATTATCACGGACCCTGCTGACATAGAGGGCGCATTCGAACCTCTGTACATCGGTGAGCTGACCACGACGACGTGGACGGAGGTGAGGATGAACACTTCAGCCACGCAGTTTGGGGTGAACCCATCGACGATGATTGCTGTGGTGTTCCCACAGGGCCTTGACCGTACGATTTACATCGACGACGTGACAATCCACACGATACCGACATGTATCCGCCCAGAGGATTTCGCAATAGCCAACGTGACGGCGACAGCGGCCACATTCTCGTGGACAATGACAAACGCACAGTCGGTGAGGCTGTACATTTCTTCCGACGTTGACACACGCACAATCATAGCCAACACAAACCCTTACACAATCAGCGACCTTACGCCAAACACCGACTATTCGTTCAGGATTCGTGCCATCTGCTCGCAGGCTGACTCAAGCGAAATGAACCCAACGACGCTGACCTGCCGCACGGAGTGCGTGACGGCAAGCACGGCGTTGTTCGACCAAGGCTTCGAGTCTCTCCTCTCAACCAACGCCCTGCCTGACTGCTGGCACGAGGGTTGGTGGAACAAACCTTCTGCCAACACACGCTTATTCCCTTTCACAGTGACGACCGACCGCGCTCACACGGGTCTGCGCTCTATGTCTCTCGCACAGCAGACTGAGGGTTCACGGGCTTATCTCTCCACACAGTCCCTGCCGTTCGACCAAGCGGGCAAATACACCCTTTCGGTGTGGGTATATCGCCAGGAGGCATCAGCCACACAGGCGGAGGGGCTGCGCTTCTGGATTTCGCCATACCCTGACGACACCACAGGCGCGACATTCCTCGGCTACATTCCTCGCCACTATCTGGCCGCACCTGTCGAGCATACGCCTAACGAGTGGTACAATTACGAGTTCATAATCAACACGACAGGCGATAAATTCGTGATTGTCGAGGGTGTCAGCGAGAACGGCGCACCTATCTACTTCGACGACCTCCGCGTACGTCTCACCCCATCATGTTTCCGCGTGTCGAACGTGCAGTTCGGCACACCGACGCACAACAGCATCGGCATGACGTGGACACCAGGCATGAACGAACAGCAATGGATAGTGTCGTACTCGCTGAACGACGGAGCTTTCATAACAGACACAGTAAACTCGCCATCATTCACGATACAAGGTCTCGCATCAGCCACGACATACGCAGTGGAAGGTACGATAACCTCGATGTGCGGAGAAAACGACTTGTCCGACCCCGTAGCGTTCAACACCTATTTCGTCACCACCTGCCAGCCACTCGCCGTTTTCCCATACACATGCGGCTTTGAGACAGAGGAGCTTTCGACGGCGGCAAACCCACTGCCCCTCTGCTGGTCAAGATACAACGATGCTTCAGGCTCGAACAACATATACCCACAAGCCTCGACTTCGGCCGAATATTCACATACGGGCAACGGATTCCTGAGATTCATGCCTATAACCTCGACATCGGCTGATTACGGCGAACACCAGGTGGCAGTGCTTCCACGACTGAACGTCACCGCATATCCTATCAATACCCTGCGCCTCGTGTTGTACGCCCAGGCAACGACCATCAACCCAGCACCTATGATAGTGGCAGGCGTGATGAGCGACCCTACGGATTTCGCAACTTTCGTGGCAACTGACTCGTTCTTCGTAGGCACGACGGATTATATGCGCTACGAGACACAATTCACGAACTACACGGGCAACGGCGAATACATAGCATTCTACAGTCGCCGCGTGCAGACACAGTTCCTCTCGCTCAACGTTGACGACATAAAATTGGAGCCTATACCAGCATGCCCAGACTTGGATGGCTCGGGAACAATAATCTCAGACGTGACAGACCACAGCGTCACGGTGACAGTGTCAGACCTGACTGCTACGACATGGTCGTATGCATACGGCGTTGCGGGAACGCCACTCGCGGCATGTACTACGGTTGACACAATCACTGGTACTGCTTTCATATTGAATAACCTACAACCAAACACATCATACGTAATCTACGCTCGCCGCCGTTGCGGTGACCAATTTGGCTCGTGGAGCGACGCAGTGACATTCCGTACGGCATGCGGAGCTTTCACAGTGCCATTTAGCGACGACTTCGAGTCTCAGCCTGCTGGCGAACTGGCAGGATGCTACTACGTGGTGGCAGAGAACCAGTACCTTGCCGTTTTCAATGAGACTGGCGGCACTTACAACCACACGCCTGGCGGAAGCAAGGGCCTTTCGTCTTCGCACGACGCACACACCCCTTCGGCGGCGACACTGTCGCAGAATATGACCGTAGCGGTTTATCTGCACTTAGAGTCAGGTCACAATTACGAAATCTCAATGTATGCCAAAACCCGTTCCTACGACAATAACTACCGCCTCTCGTTCGTAAACGGAATGAACTCGTCGAACCTTAACGTAATCTCGACTTCAAACGTAAACTCGACATCGTGGAACCGCTTCAACGCCTACCTCACCCCAATGACGACGGGCGACTATTACTTTGGCGTAATGACGTCGTCGGCAACTGGGGAACTGTATGCGCCATACTTAGACGACATAGCCATCACCGAGGTTTCGTGCATTCCTCCAACATCAACGACGGTGACACAACTCACCCCAACTTCAGCCACAATAAGTTTCACATCGCAAAACACCATGTGGGACGTGGCTGTATCGACCTCAAACGTAAGCGCAGGTTCGGGCTTTGGAAACATATACCGTGACACGATAAACGCCACATCATTCACCGTCAACAACCTCACGCCAAATACCACATACTATTACACCATCCGCACAATCTGCGGCACGAACAACGCAAGCAACTGGATGACAACAGAGTCGTTCCACACACGCTGCACCACGGTCAACGTACCATACATCGAAAATTTCGAGAACGCATCTTCCGTATCCTGCTGGCTTCCGCTGAACGGCAAGGGCAATGTCTCGCACGAGACATCGGCACACAACACAGGCAGCGCGTCAATGCGTGTCGAGGCAGCCTCGGCAGTGTCGCCAGAGTTCGACGTGACATCCTTCGTGCCATACATGCTGACAGGCTGGGCATACGCCAACAATGACAGCACAAGTTTCTCAATCGGCGTGATAAGCGACCCTGACGACGCATCCTCGTTCCAGTCGCTCACTGATGTTGCCATAACCCAGGCAAACACATGGACTGAGTTCACCGTATATTTCAACCAGCTCAGCGACCCTGAGTACGAGGACTATCTCAACGCACGCCATTTAGTCATCGCCACAGGCAACAGCATCATATACGTTGACGACCTCAACATGATTACCGCACCAACCTGCAACCGTCCAACCAATGGTGTCATCTCTTCAGTTTCGGACAACAGCGTGACAGCCGACTGGACAGAGAGCGGCGGTGCGACACAGTGGCAGCTCTATGCAATGAAAGACGACGGCACAGTCACGTCACAGATTGTCACCACACATCCTTACACCCTGACAGGCCTGTCATCGTCAGCCAACCACTCACTGTTCGTACGCTCAATCTGCGCTGAGGGCGACACCTCAATAGCCTACAAGATTGGCGACTTCTACACCGAGTGCAGCTACATCATAGCACCTTACACAGAGACATTCGAGGGATTCCCTGCCGACATCATCCCTACCTGCTGGGACAATTCGCTCTCCGATCACACAATAACCTACACGAACCACCCTCATTACCTCTGGGGCGTATATCAGGCGAACGGCAACAAGTCAATCCGCATGTACGACGCACAGTCCAGTACGGGCGACGCAATCATCGTCACCCCTGAGATAGTACTGACGGCAGGGTCAAAATACGACTTCCGCTACGATTATTGCCACCAGTCAAGCACGGGAGACCTGGTTGTGGGAATCCGTCGTCATAGACAGGTGTCATTCACGACAATAGCCGTACACCAAAGCAACGGAATGACCGACGGTGCGACACCTTCGGAGTTCATCACCAACTCTTACGGCCTGCAGGCATACTCGGGCGACACTGTCCAGTTCATGTTCTACGGTCAGACACACTACGGCACAGGTTCCACATGGATAGACAACGTGCGTGTACGTCAGCTGTCAGACTGCGACGAACCTACTGCCATCTCAGTGCAGGATGTCACCGAAAGCTCGATATTCATAGCATTCTCAGACACGGCAGTATCGCACAACGCATGGCAATACGCCGTGGTGCTTCACGGACACAACGTAAGCGAGGCCACACCAGTGGATGTAACGACAAAGATGTTCAACATAGACAACCTGAGACAGGCCACCAACTACGACATCTATGTGCGTGCGGTATGCTCGCCTGGCGACTACTCGACATGGATAAGCGTGACGCAGAAGACAGCGGCACTGCCTGCCGAACTTCCATACATAACGGACTTCTCAGACGACGTGCAGAACAACGCATGGAAACAGCTGGGCAACGGGGCTAACAAATTCGTGTTCGGCAGTGACCCTAACGCCACATTCGCAAACGGGACACACGCAATGTATGTATCGAACAGCGGCACCACCTACGGCTACAACATTGGCTCATCCTCAATCACAGGCATCGCACGCCTGTTCGATTTCGACGAGACCACATACTCGATTGAGTTTGACTGGAAATGCCCTGGAGGATATTACTCATTTGACTTCGCACGTTTCTACCTTGCCCCTGCATACACCGACCTTCTGACCACATACTCTACCTCGCAGGTATATCAGTACTACACATGGCCTGACAACCTCATTCCTTTGGATGGCGACACTTACCACTCAATGGTTGAGGGAGGAGCGCAGCATGTTTCGGAGATTATCGACATGAGCGGACGCGCGGGCGAATACTATCTGGTCTTCGTATGGGTGAACGACGGCAGTAACGGTGGCGGCGAGCCACTGTCTGTAGGTAACCTGTCAGTCTCCGAACTGACATGCGAGCCTGTGGTTAACCTTGCCGTTGACGAAGCGTCAATATCACAGAACCGTATAACCGCAACGTTCAACAACCCTAACGTAGGTTCGGACATACGTTGGGCGGTAAGCACATCGTCACTTATAACAGACTCAGTGGCAAGCGGAGTGACACAAGGCGAGATGGTGACTGTATCAGGTCTGACACCATCGACAAGGTACAACCTCTTCGTGCGTGCAGAGTGCAGCGCATTGGACCGCTCGCCATGGGTATCCGTTCCATTCCAGACAGAGTGTGCGGCAATAAGCTCATTCCCATTCACTGAGAGTTTCGAGGACCTGACCTTCCCTCCAGTATGCTGGACAAACACAACGCTCACCTCAGTAACCACCACGGCAGGTGTCGTTGACGGTCGTTGGGTACAGGAGAACCGCAACACGCACTCAGGCTCGAAATCGGCAGGCTTTGAAGGCACACAGAACACCTCGGCATTGCTCTCGACCCCTGCATTCGCTCTCGACCCTAACCGTGAATACCATGTCACCTTCTGGCTTATGCAGTCAGGCTCGTCATGGAACGACGACGAGGTCAACGTTTACGTAGGCACCGACCCTACATCAAAGACAGGAGCCACGAGACTGGCACACTATATAGTATACAACAGCAGCCGCACGAACAACTCACTTATGTATTTCGACCTTGACCTTCCTGCCGGACTGTCGGGTGACTATTACGTGATGTTCGAGGCTATCGACGTGTCGAACGGTTACATATACCTTGATGACGTGACTGTTGACATCTATCCTCCTTGCCGCAACCTGACGACACAACCAACCGTTGTCGCTACCACATCCACAACCGCACAGCTGACAATCCCTATCGGCGTACGCACGGCAATCAAGTACGGCATCGCTCCTTACTCGGCATCAGCCCAGCCTTCACAGATATTCGCCACACAGACCACCACCACAGGCGACGTGACATTCACAGGACTCACACCAGGCACAACCTATTCAGTCTATGCCCGTGGATACTGCGCTGACGGTGACTCGACATCATGGACCGCTCCTGTGACAGTAACGACAAAGATTGACGACTGCTTCGCCCCTGAGAACATCCATGTGGAAGGCTCGGTAAGCGACCAGGCTGCGACAATAGTATGGAACAACGTACCTAACGCCAACGCATACCAGTGCATACTGACAGGCGGCACGACAAACGACACCTTGGCAGTCACACTTGCCGAGGTGGCTTACACAGGTCTCACCCCTATGACCGACTACACGCTGATGGTCCGTGGTTTCTGCGGTATGAACGACACAACGGCATGGTCAACATTCACGTTCCGCACACTCTCGACACCTGCCACCCTGCCTTACGTTACAGGCTTTGAGCCAACGGACGACAACGCCTTGTGGCAAGCATACCAATCAGGCTACCAGAACAACTTCATCATAGGCCGTGACGCTGAGGCACACAGCTCAGGCGCACGTGGACTCTACATCTCCTCTGACGGACGCTCGTATTCTCAGTCAGTTCCTTCCAACCCTACGCCACAGTATGGCGTGAACCTATACGGCGTGACATACTACTCACGTACAATACACTTCCCTGCCGCCGGCAACTATGAGGTTTCCTTCGACTGGAAATGCGACCCTACGTCAGGTACGACATACGAGGCTTACGGACGTGCGTTCGTGGCACCTGCTACCGCCACGCTTCCTGTGGATAACGAAATCTATCTGCGCAACCTTCCAGAGGGTTCTTACCCTATCGGCGCAAATATGGACAACAGCAGCACATGGCAGCGCACATCGTCAATAATAACCATCGACGAGCCTCAGTACATGAACCTTGTCTTCATGTGGATTGCCATTAACATCAACGGTTACTGCTCGCCTGACCAGGCGACGAACACCCCTCTCGCCATAGACAACGTGGCAGTCAACGAGGTTACATGTCTGCCTGTCAACTCGCTTGTGGCTCTCTCTGTATATGACACCACAGCCACAATCATGATTTCGCACCCTGACCCTGTGGATGTCGAGTACGCACTGATGACCGAATACTCGTTAGACTCGCTCGACGTGACGACACTCAGCACTACATCGTTGCGTGACACACTCCTTCTGACGGGTCTCACTCCTACGACAGACTACTACATAGTCGCACGTCAGCGTTGCAACGCCATTGACAGCTCGTCATGGCGACTGCTGAGTTTCCGCACGACGGCAACCCCTGCACCTCTGCCTTACGTCTGCGACTTTGAGGATGATGATGAGAATGCCAACTGGCTCTACACCCAGGCACAGCCAAACTATTTCGTGATTGGCTCAGGCACTTCATTCGGAGGAACAAATTCGCTCTACATCACCAATGACGGCTCAACGTATAATTACGACAACACGGAACTGTCGTTCGCTTACGCACACCGTATAATCTCGCTTCCTGCGGGTCTGTATGAATACAGCTACGACTGGCAGTGCAACGGCGAGAGAAAGGACGACGGCGCAAGGGTGTTCCTGTTGCCTGCCGACGCATTGCTGTTTGAGAACTCATGGCTTTACGGACTGAGCTACACCTCCGTTCCTAAGAACGCCATAGCCCTCGACACTGCTTTCCTCTATGGCACGACGGCATACAACACCCTGTCAGGCTCGTTCACCATCACGGAGGAGAAACTCTATAACATCGTGATTGCATGGCGCAGCGGCACCAGTATGGGCAGCAACCCTCCATTCTCGATTGACAACATCCACATCGCACAGGTGACATGCCTGCCTCCTACAGTATCACTCATAGACGAAACCCTCGGCGAGAACAGCGCATCGTTCGCCGTCACCAATCCTAACGAGAACGCATCACTGGTATATGCACTCAGCACGACGGATGACGTTGAGGATGCTCTCTACTATGACACGATAGCCTACAGTGCGCAGGATACCATCATGCTGACAGGTCTCAACGCCTCATCGACATATTATATCTTCGTACGCTCGCTTTGTGACGAGGACGACATATCCTTCTGGACACCTCTCCGCTTCAAGACTCTTTGCGGCGTAGTGACACAGTTCCCTTACACCGAAGGTTTCGAGAACCTGAACACTACAAACGGATATGTGAAGAATGCAGCGTCGGCATTCTGCTGGTCGTCAATCAACGCAGCGTCGGCTAAGCCTTATTATAATGTGACATCCGCACAGCACGCCGAAGGGGAGAACAGTCTCCGCCTTGCCGCAAGCAGCACTGCAGCACTCTACATGCTGTTGCCTGAGATGAGCGACCTAAACAACCTCTACGTGACATTCAAGTCGATGTACGACAACACGGCGGCAGGGGCAGGAACAGTTGCCTTGGGTTATCTGACTGACGACGAGGACGGCTCGACATTCGTCACTGTGCTGAACGTACCACGCACGACTTCGTGGGCAGACCAGTCTGTCATCTTCACCGACATTCCTTCAGGCGCACGCATGGCATTCCGTTATGACGGCGCAACCGCTCCTTCATACTACGCATTCATCGACGAGGTGCGCGTGTCGCAGTTGGTGGCAGGAGATGTATATCACGACACTATATGCAACAACGCTAACTATATGTCGCACGGATTCTCAATCACGAACGCCAACATAGCCCTCGGCGACAACACTTTCAACCGTATAGCCCAAGGGGTTTCGGACACCCTTATCATTGCTCACGTCTATCGTTTGGACAACATTGTCGTTTCTACCGTTGACACGATATGTCAGGGCGAGGCATACACACGTGGAATGTGGAACATCCCAAGACCATCGACACGCACTTATCGTAACACGTTCCGTGGCGCATCGGTATGCGGCTGCGACTCTACCGTAGAACTTCAGCTAACGGTAATACCAGTGGTCAATGTCATAGTTGACACCATCTGCCATGGAGGCTCGTATGTGTTCCGTGACACTACAATCACCGACCCAGGCAAATACACACGCTCGTATCTGAACAGCTACGGTTGCACATGCACCGACACTCTCTACCTGATGGAACTCCCTGATTCGCTCTTCGACGTAGCGACGGTATGCCAGAACAACCTGCCATACGTATGGCGTGGGCAGAACATCAATACCGCAGGCCGTCACGTACAGCAAATCACAGGTCCACGTGGATGTGCGCAGACGGCAGTCCTTGACCTTACGGTAGTCGCCACAGACTCGATTGTCAACCTCACCATCTGCCAGGGTGGCTCGGCTTTGGTCGTAGATACCCTCATAACCACCGCAGGCACCTACACGTTGAACCGTCTTGACCCTGTTGGCGGATGTGTCATCAACTATCATATCACTGCTACTGTCGTCCCTGCCGTGCCTGTCGTGGTTTATGATTACGCCTGCGAGGGTCACCCATATACAGGCAACGGCATAATGAACCTTCCTGTGACAGCCGACACTATGGTGACTGTTACCACTCGCACGATTGACGCCCAATGCGACTCGATAACCAACGTAAATATACATTTCGTGCCTACCGTCTATAAGGATGTTTATGACACTATTGTCAAGGGCGAGGTTTACAGGTTCGACAATACGGACATAACGGAGCCTGGCGTTTATACAGCAACGTTACATACCGTAGAGTATAGTTGCGACTCAATCGTAACCCTCTATCTCACGGTATTGGGAACATCTGTTGACAACGTCTTGGACATCTCCATAGATGTTGTTCCAAACCCAGTTACTACTGGTGCCACGGCATTTATCTACGGGGACTTCACCGAGGTTGCCAAGGTCGAGGTTATAAATAGTCTCGGTCAGACAGTCCAGACCTTCACCCCTACGTCTTATCCTATTGAGGTTTCTGGAATCTCGGCTGCTGGGCTTTACAATATACGTCTTACTACAAAGGATGGACGACAGTATGTCCGTAAGCTGATTGTCAAGTAAAGCAACGTAAACATATTCATCGCAAGGTAAGCCACATTCCCCAATGTGGCTTATTTTGTGATAAACACTCATGTTCCTCAAAAGCGGAAACTATAGAACTCACCTTCTATAATTCAGAAAAATTTAATCGTGATTTTTTGTCACGTCAAAAACTTTGAGTTCCTTGACAAGAATTACGAGGCGGGACACGTTCAACCTATTGATTCCACGATTGATGCCATTACTGCATTATGTCGATTACACCCTATACAAACAGCCTGCTAAAATGCTGTTCTGCTGACATTTCAACTGATTGCCTGCAAAGGGAACGGATTTTCGACTCGGATTTTTGGCGAAATCGCAAGTTGTGCAAAACTTAAATGCTCTCTAAATACAAAAAAGTGAGACTCGAGGATAATGGAGAATGGAAACAAGTCACCTTGCTCAAGTACATCGAAGAACTAACGGCTCTATTGGATGTATAGGGGACAAAAAACGGTATTTTTTAGTTCACTGGTGTCCACTAACAAATGTTAATTTGGTTCGTAACATATTGTGACCTAAAAAAATATTCGATAAAATGCACTCGGAAGGCTTGAAAATGACTATCTTTGCGGGCGAAACAATTTTTAAGTTTTGTCGCTATGTCATATCAAGGAAAGTTCGTCTTCGCACAACTGTGTAGCCTGCTGCCAGTAAAGAAATTCGAATGGTTAGTCAAAAAGTACAATGGCAACTTAAGGGTAAAAACCTTCACATGCTGGAACCATTTGCTGGTAATGGTTTTCGCCCAGCTCACAAAACGTGAGAGCATGAGAGACCTCATTGCCATATTGGATGCACATAAGAATAAACTGCCACATCTGGGTTTTGGTGACAGCGTAACACTCAGCAACCTGTCGCACGCAAACATGGTAAGGGATGTTCGCATCTTCGAGGAGTTTGCCTACATAATGATAGGCATTGCGAGAGACAAACGCTCCCCGGCAATCAGGGATTTCTGTGTTGACAGCAATGTCTATGCCTTTGACTCGACGACAATATCTTTATGTCTGAGCACATTCTGGTGGACAAAGTTCCATCACGACAAGGGTGGCATTAAAGTGCATATACTTTATGATGTCAAGACTGATGTCCCGTCTTTTGTCGTCATCACTGATGCGGCACTGCATGATTCGCAGGTGATGGGTCAGATACCGTACGAGAAAGATAGCTTCTATGTCTTCGACAGGGCATACATGGTTACTATTGAGCTTTTTAGAATAGAACAGGCCGGTGCTTATTTTGTGGTCAGGGAGAAAAAACACATGCAATACGCTGTCGTCAAGGACAGGGAACACAGCAATCCCGACACAGGGGTGCTGGCCGACCAGGATGTATTGCTTACTGGCATGAAGTCCAGGGAACGATATACGAAGCCTCTGCGTCGTGTCGTTTTCTATGACAAGGAAAGCAACCGCACGTTTGTATTCTACACGAACAATTCTCAGATTGCCGCTGAAACCGTTGCCTTACTTTATAAATATCGTTGGAGAGTTGAACTGCTCTTCAAATTCCTCAAGCAACATCTGCATATCAAAGAGTTCTTTGGAACTACTGAAAATGCAGTGAGAATACAGATCTACTCCGCCATTATAGCATACTGTCTTGTTGCGGTTCTTGAGCGGGAACTCAATCTTGACCGAGACATATACGATGTTCTGAGGGTGTTGGAACTGTCAATGTTCGACAAGTCTCCAATCGTGGAATTATTCAGGAAGAGCCAGACTCAGACCTCATCGGAGGAAGCGATACAGCTGTCGCTGAAGTTTGACTGACGGCTATATTTTGGCACACCTTCGCAAAAGAAACTAAATGTTCTCTAATAATTAATATGTTAAAATATTTGTTTGGACACTAGTGTTTTTAGTTATTAGGAAAATAATCTGTCTATTTTTTCAGGAAAAGATAGTGTATAGCAAATTTCTAATTGTAACCGTTTAATTGTAACCCGCCATCTAACCCTCTGTCTGTCAATGCTCATTCTTCTCAAATCTGCCAAAAATCAATTGTAACTAATTGTAACCAATTGTAACCGCTCAGCTCACATAAAATATACAAAATTTCGTAAACTCCAATAAAGGGTAGTTCTATTGCGTGCGTCAGCTAAGCCATCCCGCTAACCCCTTAGGCGAAATCACCCACACGAAACGTTGTGGAACCTCATTATTTTCTTTGAAAAATTTGCCGATTTATGAGATAAAATTCGTACCTTTGCACTTTGTTATGAAAGACTTTTTATATGTCACAATGACAGTAAAAAATCCCATAAAAGTAACTTATATACCATTTGTTTTTAAATGTTTACGTCGTTTATTAACTTCTTAAACCCCAACAAATATATGCACTTCAAAACATCTGAATATCACAAATTAGCAATACTGATAGTCGTTTTTGCTGTATCCATTTTTCTCCAATGTGTGATTTTTCACTTTCAAGCTTTCCAAGCTATACTGATATCCTCAATATATAAAAATCCCCTTGCTTTTTGGTCATTCTACCTTCCTAAAATCAGTATAGCGTTGTTTTTGTCTGCCGCTGTTGTTTTTATTAAGAATAAATATTGGCTTATAGTTCCATGCCTTATCCTGTTGTTATGGTCATTTGCCGAACTAATTTATTTCCGAGCCAATTCAATATTTTTAGATGCTTATTCATTTACAATGATAGGCAATATGAACGGCTTTTGGGACAGCATTTTTACTCTGGTTCGTCCTAATGACCTCATAATGTTATTACCTTTAATCTTACTGATCATTGCCATTCGTTTTTCAGATACAACCTTAACAGCATTCAAATCACGCTGCGTTTTGGCAGTAGGAGGGGTAATCGTCGCATTATCAATATTTTTGCATATCTTGGGAACATTGGTGTTTGACAAACAACTCATTGTTCGGGATGCAACAGATATATCAGGCAAAACGTCAAGATACTATAATCCATTTTCCGAGAATGGTATAAGAACCTTTTGGGGGTTTACTTGTGTGAACTATATATCACAAACTTCTGTCGCACACGGCTTGATAAATACATTCATTGATTTGTTGGAATTGCCTTTCAATTCTGAAAGCTATGAATTGAGCGACCTCGAAAAGAAAGAGGCAAGCGTACTTTTCAACGAAAAAACAACTCTCAAAAGCATTCCAAAATCCAGATTGTATATCATCTTATTTGAAAGTTTTGAATACTGGGCAATCACAGATTACACTACCCCCAACATAATGAATTTCATTAGAACACACGAAAATATCTTTTGGTCTAAGAACGTAAAAAGGCAAACTCGTGGAGGTACTTCCGGAGATGGTCAGATGATAGTCAATACAGGAGTGTTGCCAATAGACAAAGGAGCCACTTGTTTTAGGTTCCCAGGGAACACCTATCCTTCATTGAGTGAATTGTTTGAGTGCTCGTGTCTTATAATTCCTGGTGACCTCGGATGTTGGAATCAAAAAAGGATGAGTGATGCTTATGGCATTAAACAAAACTTCGTTATAAAAGGCAATGATGGAGACTCTTTCAATTTATTGGATTCTGTATATTCTGAATATGAATATGTATTAGTTGTAACTATAGCATCACATACCCCATTTAAATGGTGCGATCCTAATTCCACAATATCTCTCAACACCCACATGCCTGAGGTTATGAGGAATTATTTACGTAGCGTCCATTACACTGATTCGTGTATGGGGAATTTCCTATCCTCAATCGACACTGACAGCGTTCTGTCTAATTCCACCATAGTAATCACTGGAGATCATACTATTTTTGATACGGACATCAGGTCTGAATTTAGTAATTATTGCGTGTCTTTTGGCGAACAATACAACGTGTCCCAAAATAGTACCCCACTTATAATATATTCGCCTTTTATCCACAAAAAACAAATCACCAACGAGCAAGCTTACCAAATGGACATTTTCCCAACTATCATAAGTTTAATTGGATGTGATAGTACATATTATTGGCGAGGCTTCGGAAAAGACTTATTGAATCCAAAAGCAAAGAGACCCTATAACGAAGATAAAGCATTCCAATTATCTGATAAACTCATTAGGTCGGATTACTTTGAAAGATTAGCAGTTAAATGGAAGAATTGACAGTAACAGGATACATAAACACAAGATGGACAGGCGTTTGGCTGTGTGTATGCGCATTTATTGCGATAAGGTTGGGTGATTGTTAGGAAATTTTTGTTGAAGTGTTTGGTTGTTTCCGAAAAAGTTCGTAATTTTGCACTGAAATGATATCGAAAATCCTTTGGGAAATACAGCAGAGTTACATACGGAGATTCCTTTTTATAAAGAAGATAATGGAGTTAAGCATCTGCCAATGTACGCAGTCAGCAATGACAAGTATCTTACATTCTACAACATCTTCGCAGTGCTGAAAATCACTATTCCTTGTGATGGCGTAAAAACCGTTAATCTCTTTAGTGATGTACCCCTTAGTGGTAAGTTTCGGGTTGTTGAATCTCAGGAAGAAGAAACTGAGCTGAAAAGATATATAGCAATGTTTTACTCTGATGTGACAGATTCAAGGGATATTAATTTTCCAGAACCAAGAAACGAAGGTGATTTCATTTATGTTGCTGTACCAGCAGCGGTGGAATATTATTATCTCAGGATTCGTCTTTTTGATGAATATGATCATGAAATGGGTTGTAAGCATTTGAACCTTGGGCAAGTAAATAATGTACTTGAGGTCAACAAAATATATACTGTTGGCACAGATTGGGATATTTTTGAAGAATAAAAGTAGATAAAAAGCAATTCTCAAAGAGCCGTATGGTTTTTTGGGAATTGTTTTTTTTGTCCATATCTAATTCAGGGGAGAGAGGGATGAAAATGGCAAATTTCGAGATGGTCAGGTGGGGAAACGGGGAGGAGCTGAGGAGTGAGGGATGTAAACGGGTTGGCGGCCGTCGAAGGCGAGGCGGTCGGTGAAGAGGTTGAGGCGGATGAAGAGTGAGAGGATTTCGGTGGTGAGCTGTGGGCGGTTTTTTGTGGTAAGGGTGAGTTGCGGGCGGTTTGTGGTGAGGGATTTCAGGGCATGGGTGTAGGTTGCGAGGATGAAGTAACGCACTGAGGTGTAGGGGCGTAGGTGTTGCGGGTCGTTGTGTTTGTTGTAGTTTTCGGGGTGTCGTGCGAAGTCGGGGTTTAGGCGGAGGGCGAGGCGGTTGTGCTCGTGCATTCTTTGTTCCCATTCTTTGCGTTTGAAGGGGAGTTTAAGGTCGAGGGAGGTGTAGAGTGTGGCGGTTTTGAAGATTTGGCGTGTGCGGAGGGTTCCGAGGGTTGGCGGTTTGGTGTTGGGGTTCCAGAGGAGGTATGCGTAGATTTTCCCGTTTATGGTGCGGTAATAGACGTCACTCTTGCGGCTGAGTTTGCCGGAGATTGAGGAGATTGGCATACTGTCGAAGGTGTAGTCACGCATTTTGTCGTTGGTTTGGCTGTAAGTTGTTGATAATCATATTCACTGTCCGTATGGGGTTGGTAGTGCAAAGGTAAGGAGTTTTTTTGATATAGGCAAGGGTTTCGGGGAAAATTTTTTTTGGGAGGCTGTAATGAATTTTGTCAGGGTTAAATAATGAATTGGTATTACATGCGAAACGTTATAGAGGCTTTATTTTTGTGTCAATAAATTTTGTGTTTTCAAAAAAAATCCGTAACTTTGCACCCGAATATATTCTTGAATTGTTTTAGAGGATCGCAAACTTACGTATATCAAAACAAAAACGATACAATTATGAGAAACATGCTTCTTTCGTTCCTGGCATTGTGCTGTGTACTAACGCTATCGGCGCAGCAGATGCCGGATTGCCAGTCGCCCGAAAACCTATCGATTTCGGACCTCAAGGCGACCAGTGTGACTCTGAACTGGGGGCTAAGCCCCGGGCGAGACGTGCCGACGGTCTATACCCTGAGCATCAAAGACCAGAACCGCGTCACCGTCTATCAGGACAACGCACTATCAGCACCTAATATGTCGTGCAACGTCAACAGCCTGACAGCAAACACGACTTACACGGCTGAACTGACCGGCAACTGCAACGCCTCGTCATCAGGTTACTCAAGCACAGCAACGATAACGTTCACCACGCTTTGTGAGGTTATGCCAGCCCCTTACACCCAGGACTTCGACACATTGACCGCACCTCCACGTTGCACCTATTCAAACAGTGCCTCGATAACTTACGTGGGACGTTTCGGCAAGGGTCTCTCGTTGCACGTCTCGTCGTCAGAGAGCGCCTACTTCGTCTTCCCAGAGATAAACGTCGCTTCAAATATGATTGAATGTTCGTTGTGGGTCAAGGCAGCCTCAGTCCAAAACGGCAACATCCCAGTGCAGATAGGTATAGTTACGGACCCTGCCGACATCGGTTCATCTTTCGAGCCTCTTTATTTCGGGGAACTCTCCGACCTTAACTGGCACGAAATCCGAATGAACACGGCAGGCACGACCCAACCGGTCCTTGCTTCAGCGACAATAGCAATCAGCATTCCTTCGGGCATAGAGTCAGACGTTTATATCGACGATGTCTCCCTTCGCCAGATACCAACCTGTATCCGTCCAGAGGATTTCGCGATAACCAACATCCAACCAAACACCGCGACACTCTCGTGGACAACCACCAACGCCGGCAACTGCCGTGTCTATGTCACGTCAGGCAACAGCTCCTACAGCCTGCTTGCTACGACCAACCCGTTTACGCTCACAGGACTTACGCCTAACACCGAATATTCGCTGAGCCTCCGTGGGATATGCTCGCCTACAGACTCTTCGGAACTCTGTGGCACGACGATAAACTTCACTACGAAATGCACGGCGGCAACATCGCCGTTGTTCGTCGAGTCGTTCGACGACCTTACCGCACCTAACACCATCCTTTCTTGTTGGGAGACAGGTTGGATGACAAAGGCGCAGAACACCTCAACCGCAATTCCTTTCTCATCGACTAACACGCAGACACATTCAGGCGCAAACGCCATGGCACTGCAAAACCAACCTACGGGCAACGTCTCATACCTTAGTTCACGCCAAATCCCCGTAGATCAGGCTGGCAAATACTCGCTTTCGGTTTGGGTCTATAGGCAGAACCTTCCACAGTACCAGTTGGAGTCATTACGTTTCTGGGCATCGCCTTCGTACAACAGCATAGCAGGTGCAACGCTCCTCGGCACAGTTCCGCTTCATTACCAGTCGTTTCCTGCCGAACCTGCGGCAAACATTTGGTATAATTACGAATATGTGATACCTACTTCGGGGAATATGTACATCCTAGTAGAGGGTGTCTCGGAGAACGGAGCGACGATGTATTTTGATGACATT
Organism: Paludibacteraceae bacterium; assembly: GCA_024399545.1. Classification (GTDB taxonomy): domain Bacteria; phylum Bacteroidota; class Bacteroidia; order Bacteroidales; family Paludibacteraceae; genus Aphodosoma. The sequence goes on along the minus strand of JAKSNS010000003.1, from coordinate 31,523 downwards.
GAGGTCAGGCTGACACCTTCGTGTATGAAGGTTTCTGATATCCGTATCGCCAATCCAACCTCAACCGACGTTGATTTGCTTTGGAACCCCGGCAACACGGAGACGCGATGGGCTGTGAATTACACCCTCACGCAGAACAACAGCATAATAGCCAGCGTCACAGACACCGTTACCTCACCTACGGTCAATCTCGCAAGCCTAACCCCTGCCACGGTCTATTCAATCACTGGTTACGTCCGCTCGCTTTGTCCTGGTGACCAGTTTGCTGACTCTGTTCCTTTCAGCCAGACGTTCACAACCTCGTGCCTCGCTGTCACGACACTTCCTTATACGTGCGGTTTTGAGACCGCGGAACTCTCGGTTATGGCTAATCCGCTACCTCTCTGCTGGTTGCGTCTCAACAATGCCAACCAGTCAATAAACTATTACCCTAACGTGGCTGCTTCGGCCGACTATGCTCATACGGGTTCTGGTTCACTCCGTTTCTATCCTTACCAATCCGTCTTGTATAATTACGGAGACTACCAGATGGCAATCCTTCCTGAGATTGAGTCGTCGTACCCAATCAACAACCTGCGTATCACCTTCTACGCCCGTATGCAGGAAATCACCTCGTCGCACAATTTCATCGTTGGCGTCATCACGAACCCAACTGACATAAACACGTTTGTGCCTATTGATTCTTTCCCAGTCTCAAGCAATTTCTACCGTCGGCACGAGGTGCTATTCGACAGTTACACAGGCACGACGGGACGTATAGCCCTGTTGGCACGTGCCTCAGAAAGCACCGAGCCAATAATCTACGTTGACGACGTTGTGGTAGATGTCATCCCTTCATGCCGCGACCTCGTGGGTAACGGCGTGACCATCTCTGACATAACCGACGTCGCCGCACGCATAACCGTCACCGACTCAACTGCCACCTCATGGCAGTATGTCTATGGCCCACAGGGTTTCGACCCAACCACGACACAGCCTTTGTCATCGTCATCAGCGACACTGATGCTCACAGGCCTGACACCTTCCACCACATATTCCGTACACGCGCGCCGCGTCTGTGGCTCGGAATACGGGAACTGGTGTGACGCGGTATTGTTCACGACAACCTGCGCCGTCGCCCCACTGCCTTATTCTGACGACTTCGAGTCTTACAACGTAGGCCCGCTCCATAGTTGCTTCACAATCCAGACCGTATATAACGTTGACTCGTTCAGTGTCTTCAGTTCAGTTCCAGGGTCTTCGATAAACCAGACCTTCAACCACACCCCTCGTGGAGGGAAGGGCCTCTCGTCGTCCAACGCGTCTGTCCACTCTTACGTTACCGGCGCAATGACCGCTTTGGCGTATGTACACCTTGAGGCAGACCACAATTACCAGATTTCGCTTTACGCTAAGAAGTACGACGACTCACGGACAGACTACAGTTACGACCTAACGTTCAACCTTGGTACCCTCACGTCATACCTTACCACAATAGGCACGCACACCGTAACTGGCAATTCCTTCCAACGCTACGCCTCTACCTTCACCGTTCCTGCCACTGGCGACTACTATGTGGGTTTCACCACAACCTTAGGACGAGGAAACGCTAAATACTATCCATACATCGACGACTTGCGTATAGAAGAGGTAGCATGCACCCCTCCTACATCTACGGTTGTTACTGATTTGACATCATCATCTGCCATTCTGAACATCAACTCAATAGCATCCTCATGGCAGGTTGCCGTCTCCTCGTTCCCTATAGACATAGAGAAGGAGATTGACGCGGACATTATGTCCGACACTGTCACCAACCCAATGGTCAACATCACGGGTCTCCGTGCAAATGCGGACTACTATTATACCGTACGTTCCATCTGCGCCAACGGCGAGGCTTCGAACTGGATGGCCCCAAGTTCGTTCCATACCTATTGCGTGACAGAGACCATTCCTTACTTCGAGAATTTCGAGATGAACGGTGCTACCAACTGCTGGAATGTTATCGGTACTACAGGCTCAGTCACCCGTGCGGCAGACCAGCAACGTTCCGGCCGTGCCTCAATGCTTGTCAACTCAGCCAGCATCCTTTCGCCTCAGTTCAATGTCATTTCGCTTGCACCTTACATGATGTCAATATGGGCTTATGCGCCACGTGCCAACACAACTGTCACGTTGGGTGTAGTCCTTGACCCCGACGATCCTGGAGCCGCCGAGATTGTATCAACATACACAATAAACAAAGCCAACAGTTGGACGGAAATAAATATTCCTTTCGACATTATCGCTGACCCTGAGTATGAGGATTTCTATAACGCACGTTACATCTTCATCTCCGTTCCTAACGGCTCCGCAGTCTATCTTGACGACCTCTCAATTGACGTTCCACCAACTTGCGCAAGGCCTTCGAACGGCACGATTTCCTCAATTACCGCCAACTCTGCCGTCGTTGACTGGACGGAATCAGGCACGGCTACCCAGTGGCGCATCCGTTGCGTACCTGCCAACGGCGCTGAGACGACCATTGACGTAAACACCCATCCATATACCATAACAGGTCTCAACCCATCTACTTTCTACAATGTATATCTGTCGGCTCTCTGTAGTGCTACGGACAAGTCGCCTGAATACAGCGCAGGTCAGTTTGTCACAAGTTGCGGTGTCATCACTGCCCCTTGGTCAGAGGACTTCGAGCTTCACACCGTTGGCCGCACCCCTGAATGTTGGGACACTCTTGGCTCGACAGCACCAGGTATAGAGGAACGTCTCTGGGGTGTCTATGAGTCAAGCGATGGCAAATCCATCCGACTTTGGAACTGGGGCGTTATGCAAGGTGACGCTTTGATTAACTCCCCTGAAATCGCCATTCCTGCCACAGGCTCTTACGAACTTGTCTATGATTATTCGCACCAGGCTTCGTCGGGACCTCTCATCGTCAATATCCGCCGCGGCGCACTTACCTACACCCAGCTTGCCTCGCATGCCAACACAGGTGAAAGCACCTCTGAGGATTATACGCCAATCGCCTACCACAGCAATACCATACCTCTCACAGCTTACGCCGGCGACACCGTCCGCATTCAGTTTATGAACGTAACCGATTGGGTGAGTGGTGCTATCTTTGTGGATAATATCCAGATACGGGCAATCAATCCTTGCACCACCCCTTCGGTTGACATACGTGCGTTGACCGACGTTTCGGCAAGATTCCAGATTTCCGACTCTGTCCACACCTCCTGGCAATATGCCTATGGACCTGAAGGTTTCGACCCTTCTACGGTTCAGTCAACAACAACTTCTTCATACGGTATTTCGTTGACAGGTCTCACTCCGTTCACATTCTATGACCTCTGTGTCCGCTCAGTATGCGGTTCAGGCTCTTACTCGGAATGGGTACGTTTCTCATTCCAAACCACACTCACGCCAACCGCTATACCTTATTCCACTGACTTCAGCAACCCAGAGGACAACGACCTCTGGATACGTGAGGGTGATGCTGTCAACTATTTCGTATTCGGCAATGACCCTGCCGCACTTATAAACTCTACTCATGCCCTTTATGTTACATCCGACGGCCTTCACTACGACTACGATGTCTCTGTCAACTCGATGTCCTGCATCACACGACTCTTCAGTTTCGAGGACGGCCTCTATAACATAGAGTTCGACTGGCAATGTACAGGTGGTAAATATGTGCTTAACGGTGTTGCCGATTACGGACGTTTCTACCTTATGCCTGCTTACGCCGACGTCCTTCCACAGGGTCAGGGTATGTACTACAGCTACTACTTCTGGGATGACGACATCATTCCTCTTGATGGTAATACGCACATTGAACTTAAGGCTGGTATGAACCACACCTCCACTGTTGTTGATATGACAGGACGTGCTGGTGCTTATCGTCTTGTCTTCTTCTGGTTTACCGAACAGGATGGCGGTGCTTCTCACTATCCTCTCTCAGTTGCTAACCTTTCGTTGAGCGAGGTCGCTTGCAACCCTCTGTATAACATCGCTGTCCCTCATGAGAATATAACCCAAACCTCCATTGACGTACATTGCTCAAAGCGTGAGACCTCAGCACCTCTGCGTTGGGTTGTCAGCACCTCTGCACTTATCGCAGATTCTGTCCTGAGCGGCACGTCACCGTCAGCCGACTTCACCATCAACGGGCTGCTTCCTTCGTCACAGTACTATCTCTTTGTACGTTCCGAGTGTAGTGCCACCGAAGTCTCGCCTTGGATAAACGTGCCGTTCCGCACGCTTTGCGGTCCTGTCACCAACTATCCGGTAACTGAGGACTTCGAGGACTCTTCCTTCCCTCCATACTGTTGGAGTGCTGCCGGTTGGTCACGTTATAATAACAGGCCTTACACTTATGCCCATGGCAATGGTTGCGCTCATGCAGGTTACGGCACTAACGCTCCGCTTGTATCGCCTGAACTCAGCTTCGAGGCTGACCGCCAGTATTATGTCTCCTTCTGGCTTCTCCGCTCAAGTAATGTTAATTACACCGACCGTATGGATGTTTACGTCTCTCCATCGACTTCTATAACCGATGGAACTCTTCTCCAGTCATACATTACTTACGACCCTAACGTCAACATTGATGAACTTGTCTTCTATAACATCGACATTCCAGAGGGACTTTCTGGTACATATCACATTATCTTTGCAGCAACTGCGACAGGTGGCAGCCAAACCACTTACCTTGACGATGTTACGTTTGACATCTATCCACGTTGCCGTGACATTAAGGCTGCTCCTGCCGTTGTCTCACGTACAGCGACCACGGTTACTCTTTCAGCCGAGAACCACGGATATACGGTTCTTCAGTTTGGTATCGCTCCATATTCTACGAACGTAACTACTGACGACATCGCCACTATTGTTGACACATCTTTTATTTCTGGTCTTACACCTAATACTGCATACGCAATTTATGCCCGTGGTATATGTACCTATTCAGACGACACGACGGCATGGTCACCTGCCGCCATTGTCACAACACGTGTGGATGACTGCTACGCCCCTGACGGACTCTCGTTTGTCACCCAGACCTCAGACACCATGGCGTCAATAAAATGGAATGCCGTTCCTGACGCTACCTATTACCAGGTTGTACTCACCTCCGCCGCATCTTCCGATACGTTTACGACTACGGAAACATCCATCGTGTTGTCATCGTTGACCGCAAACACCACATACACGTTCACCGTTCGTGGCAATTGCGTTTCCCAACAGTTTACAGCTTGGTCAACGCTTAGGTTCACCACGCTCCAGACCCCTGCCACAATGCCTTACCACACTGGTTTCGAGCCTACTGACGACAATGCTCTTTGGCATACCGTCTCTTCTGCTTTCTCTAATTTCACTATAGGCACTGATGGCGGTGGCCGTCACACAGGCGCACAGGGACTTTATATCTCAGCCGATGGCCACACCTATTCTCAGACCTGCCCTTCTGGCCCTGGTGGGGAGCATATCTACGGTGTCGCCTACATGACACGCACCCTCTATTTTGACGAGGCTGGCAATTACGAGGTTGGCTTTGACTGGAAGTGTGACCCTATTTCCGACCGCACTTACGGTTATTACGATGCATACGGACGTGCCTACATCGCACCTGTCGGAGTGGTGCTTCCTGCCGATGCCTCTACTTATTACTCGGCTTATCCTTCAGGCTCAATCGAACTTGCGTCCCAGATGACGGGTTCACAGACATGGCAGCGTGCTTCGTTTGTCGTTGATGTCCCAGAGGCAGGTTACCGCGACATTGTCTTCCAGTGGTACTCGTTCAGCAAGTACGGCGACGCACAGGATTATGACCTATCGGATTATCCTCTTGCCATCGACAACTTAGACATCTCCTATCTGCATTGCCTTGCGGTGAACAACGTCAAAGTACAAAACTATTCCGACACTTGCGCCACCTTCGTTGTTAGTCGCAGCGTGCCTTTAGGTTTGGAGTATGCCATAGAGACAGTCGATGTCGAGGACTCTATACAGACCGTATATACAGCCAATTCTGATACTATTATGGTCAATGGGCTTTCCCCTGAGACCAACTATTTCTTCTTTGTACGTCAGGTGTGCGATTCGGTATATTCCTCATCATGGAGACGCGTGTCGTTCAGGACGACCAACGCTCCTGCCGTGCTTCCTTACGTCTGTGACTTTGAGGATAATGACGAGAACAACCGTTGGCTCTTCTTCCAGAACCAGCAGAACCAGCTTGTCATAGGCACAAACGCCAATGGCGATGGGACTAAGTCTCTATATGTCAGCAGCGACGGATTTACCAACACGTATAACAATACCGCCAAGTCGTACGCATTTGCCACACGCACGTTCTATCTGCCGGCAGGCGACTACTATGTCTCTTACGACTGGCGAAATGCCGGTGAGTCCAATCACGACTACACCCGTATGTTCTTCTACCCTGCTGATATTGAGTTGCCTGTCGGTACGTTCCTCTTTGGCCTCGGCCCATCTGACCTTCCTTATCAAGCGATAGCTGCGGACGGAGGCTCACAGTTGGTGGACGACCCTGTCATGAGCAATATGGAAAACCGTGTCACCATTACGACAGAAGGCTCTTATAATCTTGTCGTTGCATGGCAAAATGACCATATAGACGGCGACAACCCACCATTTGCCCTTGACAACATTGTTGTTCATCAGACCTCATGCAACCCTCCTACTGTTTCTGTTGTCAGCGAGCTTCAGGCTGAAGGTCTATCTTCTGCCATCATCAGCCAAAACCATGGCCAAAGCGACTTGGTTTATGCTGTCTCGACCACAAAGGATTTCTCTGGTGCTTTGAGCATTGACACAATACCTAACTTTTCTGGGCAAGATACGTTCCTGCTTGCAGGTACGTCGCCTTCTACCGCTTACTATCTTGTTAGCCGCTCGCTTTGTTCGGCTGACGACTATTCGGTACGTTCCGTCACTCCGTTCATAACACCTTGTGGCTTGATTACTTCGTTCCCTTACCACGAGGGCTTCGAGTCTGTATCTACTACATACGTCCCTGGCATGGCTTCATCTATCTGCTGGACTCCTTTCGGCGCTTCGGCTGCTTCCAATGGTAATCCACGTTATCAGGCAACGACCACCTCGCAGAACGTCCACGAGGGTTCGCGTGCATTGCAGCTCACCGCTCACCGCACGAATGCTATGACATTGACATTGCCTGAGATGGCTGACATCTCAACTCTCCGCCTCTCTTTCTATGTCCGCTACACAGATGCTAAGAATGCTCCTACCCTTACTGCTGGTTATATGACTGACCCTGACGACGAGTCAACGTTCGTTGCAGTGCTTGCCACAACAGCATCAACAACCTACACTAACTATACTGTCAACATGACCGAAGCCCCTGCTGGGTCACGTTTCGCATTCCGTTTCGTGGGTGGTAACACCAACGGCAAGACCGCTTACCTTGACAATGTGAACGTATTCCACGTTGTTGATGGCGACTCTTACACCGACACTGTTTGCTTCTCCGAGGATTACGTCGCACACCGCTTCTCTATCCCTGCGGACAGTATCCCTGTTGGTGTCAGCACACATTACCTCACCGTTCCAGGTTCTTCTCTCGCAGTGCCTGATACCATCTACACGTTGACCCTTCTCAAGCGTGCCGAGGCTATAAGTACCTTCTACGATACCATCTGTGGCGGCAACGCTTACGTCTCCGGCATCTGGAATATCCCTAACCCTGTCACACGCCGTTACCATCAGGTTTATCCCGGCGCATCTGTTTTTGGCTGTGACTCGACCGTTGAACTGTTCCTTGAGGTTGTCCCTGTATCTAACGTCATCCTTGACACCATCTGCCATGGTGGGTCATACAATTTTGGCGGACAGTCTCTCACAACGTCAGGACTCTACACTCGCACCTATCAGACCACCCACGGCTGCACAGCCACGGACTCCCTCTATCTGACAGTCGTTGAAGACTCCGTATTCTCGGCATATCAGATATGCTACAACGAACTTCCATATCGTTGGAACGGCAGGGATTACTACACTTCGGGTCGTCACACCACCACTATAACAGGTCCTCATGGTTGTCCTCAGACCGCCGTTCTTGACCTGACTGTCTATTCTTCCGACACTACGCTGTACGTCTCGCTTTGCGAGGGTGGTATGGTTTTTGTCATCGACACTACCATCTCTGAGGCAGGCAATTATACGTTGCATCGTGTAAATCCAATTGGTTGTGACGTAAACTACCACATAGTTGTTACCGAAACAGCAATTGAGCCAGAGGATATTTATGATGTAGCTTGCCAAGACAAGCCATACACCCGTTACGGCATTACGTCGCTGATAGTCACTCAGGATACTATTGTCACCATCACCACCCGTACTATGGATAACATGTGTGACTCTGTCGCCAACATCCATCTGACCTACCATGCTACCCAGTATTCCGACACTACGGCGCATCTTGGCCCTGATGGCACGTTCACATGGCACAACCAAACATATACTCGTGCAGGCGATTACATAGACACTTTGTCCGACATTGACGGTTGCGACTCTATTGTAACGCTCCATCTTGCGGTTGGTGTTGACGATGTCATCGACATAAACATCTCCGTAGTTCCTAACCCATTGACCCTTGGTGCTACCGCGTTTGTTTATGGCGACTTCGGCGAAATAGAGACTGTCGAGGTTCTTAACCAACTTGGCCAACTCGTCGAAAGCTTCACCCCTCAAACTTATCCAATCGAGCTTTCAGGCTTCACTGCCGCAGGACTCTATCACATTCGCCTCACAGCATCCGATGGCAGGGTATATATGCGTAAATTGATTGTCAGGTAATCAGATTGTTGATTGAGACCTTTTTATCAAGACAATTCCTATAACGAAGAGCCGCTGTTGCAAATATTGCAACAGCGGCTTCTGTCAATCAAGCGTTTGAGGTATCTTTCTCGTCTGAAGAGTGTCTTATTCAAATCTCACTTTCCAATCCTTAACAGCCAACTTCGTCATATCAAAACGTATTCCCACTTTCACCACCTTGCGACCGTCGGTAGTGTAAGGCACTCCGTAATCACCACTTTCAATCTGCTTCAATGCCGACAAAGGTGTGCCATGGAGTTTGAGTTCCATCACATATATTGTGTCTGGCATCTTTATCAGTACATCTATTCGACCTTTGATGCACTTCACCTGAGTGCGTACATAGACGTTGAGCATCGAGAATATTATGTAGAAGGTCCATTCGTAGAAGCCTTCGGCAGTCTTGACCTCTTCGAGTTTCTTCCTGAACCCCTCGATGTATGGCAATCCAGCCATATAGGCTTTCATCTCGCGTAATGCCAGTTCGATGTCGTTCTTGCGCAGTGCCTGCCAGAACTTGAAGGCGAAACCTTCCTTGATGTCATCACTTTCTACTCCGAGATATATGTATGCCATGTTTTCTGTCAGTCCAGTCATCACCTCCTGATTAGGTATGGAAAGGTGATAGAATGTTGACTCTGGCTCATAGCCTTTTATGGTTATGTAGCCACTCTGATACAGCAGCGGAACAGCTGACGTCATTCCTTCGGTCGGAGTGTCGAAAGATGAGGCAGAGGCAGATAGGTCAAAAGTTTTTGTTATGTCAGTCTTGAACCTCTTCATCACCTCAAAGATAAATGTTGGAGTGCCGCTCTGGAACCAGTAGTTTTCCATCTTCAGATTGGCGAATGCTTTCAGCAGGCTGAATGGGTTATAGACTGCCACCTTTGCCTCGGTGAAATAATAGCCGTCATATCGTTTACGAAGCATCTCACGCATCTCGTCATAGCCCACACCCATGGTCCTGCCAAGACGCTCGATGTCAGGACGGAATACTGTGTCCAGTTCTTCGTCAGTGAAACCTGTAAGTGCCGCAAACTGTGGCAGCATTGATATGTTGTTCAGGTTGTTCAGTGTCGAGAATATGCTCAGTTGCGGAAACTTGGTTATGCCAGTTATGAAGGTGAAACGCTCGTATGCCGAACAGACTTTTATCGGGGTGTAGAACTCCTGCATTATCGTGCGGGTCTTGTCAAGAAGTTCAGAATCTCCCAACTTGCCAAGCAGTGGCGTGTCATATTCGTCGAATATCAGCACCACGCCAAGACCTGTCTGGTTGTAGGCACGTTTTATCAAGCCTTCAAGCCTTGCCCCAGGTGTCCGTTCTCCTTCGTTTCTGCCATATATTTTCTCGTAATCAGCCAGCTGCAGGCCTATCCTCGGCTGTATCTCTTCTATCGGCAAGTCCTTGACTTCTGACAGATTGAAATGGAACACAGGGTATTTCACCCACTCTTTTTCGTATTTCGTTATGGCGAGTCCTTCGAAGAGTTCCTTGCGGCCTTCGAAATATGCCTGAAGCGTTGAGGTGAGCAACGTCTTGCCGAACCTCCGTGGACGGCTCAGGAATATCCACCTGCTCAACTGCATTATCTGCCAGATGAGCTCCGTTTTGTCAACGTAAAGTTCATTGTTTTTCCTCAGGCTGACGAAATCGTCGTTGCCCACAGGGTATTTCCTTGTCCAGAGTTCTTCCATGTCTATCGGTCGTTTTAGGGCTTTTGCATTTTGGATGCAAAGTTACGATGTTTTTTTGAGACTGCAAAATTTTTTTGCGATAAATATCATACTTGTGTCATCTGTATTGCCAGAAACGTATTGCCACTCGGTTTTGGCAAAAAGAAAAACCTTTCAGCTTTTGCCAACGAAAAAACTCATGCAAAGTTTATTGTATTGTGCTTTATCTCTTTACAAGTCTTATTGAACGGCCTATCCGACCAATTCCTGTCTCCGAAGTAGTTTGTTTTATTCCATTTGTATCAAATGTATTATAGGGCTCTTGATTATCCTTTATGTCATGCAAAACCTACCCCCAACTTTTTAGGTGAAATTATTGAAATTATTGAAATCATTCTGCGAAGCCCGGTCTTTAGTCATAATGAAATAATAACTTGGTACAATCTTATTTTTATATCATAATGCAACCCCTGTAAAGACGGAGCCTGCTCCGTCTCCAAACAATATATGCTTTTCAAATCGTACCAATTTATTATTTAACCCTGACTTAGTCAAATTGTCGTATCATCGAAACGACCTTTCATCACCTTCCATAAATTTTCTTCATATTGCCTATTAGTTCCTTCATCTCCTTGCGCAGCCATTTTGGCTCAAGCACTTCAATCGTGTCACCCATTCGCAGAAGTTCCTGTTTGAAGTCGTAAGTGGGGGCAATGACAAACGTGAATATGCTGTAGTCTTCATTGGTTTCAATTTCACACTGCGTCTCCTTCATAACAGGCAAAGCCCTCATGTAACAAGCCTGCCACGCACTTGCCTTCACAACCACACGTTCCGGTTTTCTGTCACTTTTGTAAATGCCGAAATTATATCTGAAAAACTCCTCTGGCATAAAGTCCTGAGGATATGTGAAACTCTCTTCGGTCACTTTCAGGTCGTCAATCCTGTCAAGGGAATAGACATGAGGATAGTCGCCATCATGAGGCTTTGCTATCACATACCATCTGCGTTTGAAAAGCTTCACAAAGTATGGGTCAACAATATGGGCGATGTGGTCATTACGTACATAGTTGTGATAGACAATCTCGACACACTTGTTACTGCGCATTGCAACGATTATCGGATTTAGGTACAGTGCGCCGGAAGGAACGTCTTCGAGCATTATCCTCTCCTTCATTCCTCTGTTTTCAATGAGCGAGTTGCAGACGTTGAACGTATTCAGCAGCCACATTTCCATACTGTTCCCCTTCATATCCTCAACATTCGAAATGTAGTAATTGTAGTTGCCGCTGTTGTCGCAGTCAATATAGAGACCGAATGTGTCTATGATATTCTGACGCCACTTGTGGAAAGTGCGTTTACTCATTGGTATGCCGTCGCTCACTTCCACATTACGCATCCAGAGGTCGTTGAGTTCTTCGAAAGAGATTCTGCCGTGTCTTCGGATAGTCTCGACAATCCATGTGAGTTTATTGATATTACTCATGACTCATTAATTGTTTTTTATTTCCCAATGTCCGTTTTTACGTCCACCCACACGGACAATCAACCCTCTGTTTTGCAAGTCGGCAAGGGCTCGTTTTATGGTTGCATCTGAAACGTTCATCTTTTGGGTCATTTCTTCTCTCGTAACAGTTGGATCTTTCTGTATATAGTTCAATATAAGTAATTGATGTACTGATAATTCTTTTGGGTCATCTTTTGGGTCATCTTTTGGGTCATCTTTATGGACATTCTAAAATATATAGTGGCTAGTACTGTTTTAGCATTCTAATACAAATACCTTAGGTTCATCTGTTGTAAATAGTTTGTATTTACAACGATCTTTCACCTTACTTCCTAACGCATTCATTAATGGTGCATGAAAGGCTAACAATATAACACTAGATATTCTATCCTTCCTTCTATTTGGTCGTAACAATCCTGAATAATGTTCATTTTCGTAAATTATATCAACCCTGACGGGCTGACTTTCCATTGTAAATTCATAGCCTAATGCTTCGTTTAACATATCCTTGCATTCGTTCAAAATAGTGATATGCTTGTTGACGAAACAACGTGGCGTGAAATGGTGTTCAAAAAGCAATGTTTTGTCTTTCATAATTAACAAATCGATTTTACACCTGCATTTTTACTTCTATTCATATTCCACTTTCCAGCCTTCTTTCTCAAGTTCCAAACAACAGATTATTTGTTTGATCACAAGATATTTGAAGTCTGTACCATGTTCTCTTGTTATATAATATTTATCATGGTCACTTCGTAAATACTGCGTGCCAATTAGACGCTGAAAATTCTCACATTTCTCAGTAATGATTGTCTTATCAAAATATCCCTGTCTTGACAATTCCAACACATTGTCTTTGAAACGAATGATGAAGTTATGAAGTCTTTCTACGTTATTTTTTCCATTAATTGCACAACCATTCCCATCAATGATTTTAAAGTTCACTCTTGGATTTGGTTGATAAAACTCCTCGCTATTATACTTGATAGGATTAGAAAAAGCAAAAATCTTATCTTTGATGGAATAATCTTTTTGAAGTAAGTCCTTTACTACAACGAAATGTTCATGTTGAGATATATCGGTGCGAATAATACGTTCAAAATGATTGTCTTTGTATCTATAAATGCGCCATTCATAGCCATTCGTTAATATCCCTGCAACTACAGATGTCTTAAATTTGTGAGTTTTTTTGATGTAGTCTTTAAGTTGTTTGTCTTGTTCTTCAAGCTTGACATCTATTGATTTAGCTTCTATCACTATTTTGCAGTCACCATTAATATCTAATGTGAAATCAGCTCTGCCGCCTCCTTTGTCATCTTTCTTACATACGACCTCACTATGACGATAAAGGGGAGCCGTCCAACCAAATTTATCAAGTATAGGTTCAATCAGCAATGTCCTAACGTTATATTCATTCCCAGCAAACTGGGTAATATTTCTCCTAAACTGGGCTTCCAATTCAGACAAATATTCTTCAAATTCGTTATCATCAACAGATTTTTCACCCTTAACGCAAATTTGGTTTGAGCATGACAGAGAAAACTGTCCTTTTGCATGTTCTTTGTTATCCATAATAAATCTTTTATGTTATTAATAATTCGAGCTTCTTTAGTTCACTTTATGGCAAATATACATACTACACAGACATCTACCGCCTTTGTCTTGAACCTAATAAGTAATCGCCAGATTTCCTTCACTCAAAACAAAACGAATAAACGCTTGAAAATCAATATGTCTGCAACCCACCTTCTTCCCCTCACCGGCGTGGTGCAATCGCAAACATCATCGGTACAAGGTAATACCTCCGTTTACGGCTGCAAAGTTACAAAAAATATCCGATTTGGCATTGTTTTTCGCTTATAAATTTTGTTTGTCTGTAGAGTCCATTATCCGCACGGACAGCCGTTCAAGTAAACCTGCGACTGATTGCATAGTTGATTGTGAGCCTGTAAGATACATTTCGTCCTTGCCAATCTTCAATGAGACTTTAATCAATTTCTCTTCCTTTAAGGACTCTTCTTCCTTCTTGTCGAAATAAGTTTTAAGTGCCTTTTTGAGGCATTCACCATATTTTTCCATATTCATTTCACATTAAACCCAACGCTTTTTATTGTTTTCAAATTGAACCGTTCCTTTTCGCAAAGACTAAAAATCAAACTTTCGTCAGCTTCGTCACAGTCAATAATATTATCAATGAGGTATTTACGTGCGATATTCTCTATTTCACCACCACTGAAATCATATTTCCGAGCAAGCGAACCGGCAACCTCGTCGCTCAGTTCAGGTATCATAGATTGCCAAATATTCTTCCGAGCCTCGGCTGACGGTTTCTCAAACTCCACTTTGTAGAGGAATCTACGCTCAAAAGCCTTGTCAAGGTTTGACGTGATGTTTGTCGTTGCAATCATTATCCCCTCCAGACTCTCCATCTCTTGCAGTATTATGTCTTGCATTGCGTTTTCCATCTTGTCAACGCGGCCTGATGACGAGGTGTTGCGACATGTGAGCAATGCGTCAGCCTCGTTGAAAAGCAGGATAGGAGCATCATTTCTTCCATTAGCCATTTTTTTATAACGGGTGAAAATTGCCTTTATGTTTTTCTCACTGACGCCAACCCATTTGCTGCGAATCGACGGAATGTCAACAAGCATTATGTCACGCCCTGTCTCCCGTGCCAACTGCCTGACGGTCTCAGTCTTGCCTGTGCCGGGAGCACCATAGAATATGCAGGTGAAACATTTCCGCATTTGGTGTTTCTCCAAGGCTGTGAGCACATCGCTCATCCTTTCTTTGTCCATCACATTACGCAAACGGTTAATTTGACGCATAATGTCATCAGAGTAAAATAGTTCCTTTTGCTCAATCTTCTCTGCAAGGATCAATCCTTGTTTAGAATCTTTCTCCGCTGCAATTTCCACCTCGCTCAAAAGGTCTGATACGCATTCTTCCGTAAAAGACCATTGGTCGTTGCTTGCTTGCCCATCGTTAAATGACGGCTCTATTATGTGATTGGTTATCAGAGAGAAAGACTCTGAACGCAGTTGTCGCAATATTCTTCTTTGCGCAAAAGTATTGGTGTAGTAGTCATGCAAGTCTTCGCTGCTGAATGATGATTCGTTATCAATAATCATATTCTTCAGCATCACAAAGAAAAAATAGAGTGAATCATTGTCAAGGTTTTGTTCCACAAGCCTTTGAGCCAAATGCAAGTGCTGGTTGTTTTTCAGTAACGATGTGACGAACATTGAAAACAAACCTTCGCCTGGCTTCATCTTTCCATTTGCCTCGACTAAATCAAAAACCTCCTCCAGAAGTTCGTCAATGCTTAGGTCGCTCCTTTGCTTATCTTCTGGCAAATGCCCCTTTTGCAAAGCTTCCATCACCCCTTTTGCCAATCTGAAAACCGTCCGTTTATCTTTATCTTTGAATTTGAGTATTATGCGACGTTTGACAAAGAAATCCAACTCGTTAAGTACCGAAAGTACTTCAATGCGCTTTACGCCAAAATGTTCGGCAATATCGCTTGGCGAAATATACTCCTCGTCATACATATCAGCAAAGGCGGATAACAATACCGCCTGGATTGCTGTCTGCAAACCAAGTTGCGCACGGGCTTTTTCGGCAATTGGTTCAACCTCCTCAGGCATTATCTCTCCAGAGTAGGCAGTGAGGATAACCAGATTTTTCAGTGTTTCTAAGGTGTTTATTTGTTTTTTCATAGTTTTGTAAAATAAGATTTGAAATCGGGTGCAAAGGTAGAGGTTAGGTGTGCAAATATTGGGCATAGGTATGCTTTTTTTGTGAAATTATTGACCCCATTCGGCAAACCTCGGTTTTTAATCAAAATTATTAAAATCAACAAAATTATCGAAACGTCGAAATGACGTGAAAGTCGAAAGAAAACGTCACCTTTGACGCGTGACAGCCATTCGGGATTTTGCTTAATTCGCATAAAAAACCAATAACACAAAAGAGCAAGAAAAGAGCAAGCCCTACCGTACCATAAAAACTGAAAATATCATCTGAAACAGCTCAGCCGATTTCAATAATTTCAATAATTTCACCTGAAAAGTTGGGGGTCGTTTTGTCTGTTCTCTCTCTTCGGCAAAAAAGAAAAACAAGGAAACATTAAAAAAAAGTATATATATTTATATAAGTATATATAGTAATATATATAATGTGTCTTCCCCCAAAAATACTACCCTATAGATTTTCAGGTGAAATTATTGAAATTATTGAAATCGAAAAGTGAGACTCTATAACGTTTCGTGTGTTTAACTTAGCTTGTAAACTCTAAGCTCTGAAGGAGCGACCTAAATCAGCCCAGGGTGTAAACCCTGGGTAACAAGGCATTATCCATACGGTATTCCCCTCCTTGGGGAGGGGGCAGGGGGTGGGGAGAATCCAATTCTGTGAATATACATCGTTTCAACTCACTCAATTCGTTATAGAGCCAAAATGAGACTCTATAACGTTTCGTGTGTTTAACTTAGCTTGTAAACTCTAAGCTCTGAAGGAGCGACATAAATCAGCCCAGGGTGTAAACCCTGGGTAACATTGCAATACAAGTGCCACATTTCTGTGGCGTGCGTCAGCTAAGCCATTCCGCTACCCCTTTGAACAGTCAATGTCAACGCCAAAGTCAATATGCGAAACTATAGTAAATTTATGCCATCTTTATGATTATTTAACGCCATTTCGCGGAAAAACAGCGCGGAAAAGGGAAAAACTATATTGGGGAGCGTCATAGAACTTGAAGCCCCAAACTCCGAAAAGCAACCTATGGACACTTTTACGTTCCCACGAATATTCGTAAATTCAAAAAAACGAATGGTTGTGTAGAAATATTGAAGAAAAATGTTTTGAATTTTCGGAGAAAATGCGTACCTTTGCACTTTGAATAAATCCAATGAACTATGATAGAAAGATATAGCCGCAAAATAATGCGCGATGTTTGGACCGAGGAGAATAAGTTCAATGCTTACCTCAAGGTCGAACTCTATGCAGCAGAGGCATGGAGCAAGTTGGGAGTTGTCCCTGAAGAGGATGTCAAAAAACTGTGGCGTGACGCAAAGTTTTCTGTTCCACGTATTTACGAAATTGAACAGCAGACCCGCCATGACGTTGTGGCATTCACACGCACAGTGTCTGAATCACTTGGCGAGGAGCGCAAATGGGTACACTACGGACTGACTTCTACCGACGTTGTTGACACTGCCAACGGCTATCTGATAAAACAGGCAAACGAGATTTTGCGCAACGATTTGCAGGAGTTCGTCGCTGTTTTACGCCGCCGTGCGTTGGAGTTCAAGCACCAGCCTTGCATAGGACGTACCCACGGAATACATGCCGACATCACTTCGTTCGGTCTGAAATGGGTTCTCTGGTACCAGGAGATGATGCGCAACATCGAGCGTTTCGAGGCTGCTACAAAGAATATCGAGGTCGGCAAGATGAGTGGCGCAGTCGGCAATTTCGCCAACATCCCTCCGTTCGTCGAGGAGTATGTCTGCCGTTCGTTGGGCATTGACCATGCGCTGATTTCCACGCAGGTCATACAGCGTGACCGTCACGCTTACTACATGGCCACGCTTGCGGTCATCGCTTCATCGCTTGAGCAGATGGCTATGGAGGTGCGCAACCTGCAACGCACTGAGGTTCACGAGGTTGAAGAGGCTTTCGGCAAAGGTCAGAAAGGTTCGTCGGCCATGCCTCACAAGCGCAACCCTATCTCGTCCGAGAACATCTGCGGCTGCGCCCGTGTCATGCGTGGTTACATGGCTGCTTTCTACGAAAACGTC
This sequence comes from Paludibacteraceae bacterium, assembly GCA_024399545.1. GTDB lineage: Bacteria > Bacteroidota > Bacteroidia > Bacteroidales > Paludibacteraceae > Aphodosoma. The sequence continues at coordinate 13,703 of JAKSNS010000003.1, read as the reverse complement.
GCTCTTTGGCATGAGCGTGACATCTCGCACTCGTCAACCGAGCGTATCATATTGCCTGATGCGACTATGCTTCTCGACTATATGCTGAACCGCTTCAAGGGCATCCTCGACAATCTGGTGATTTTCCCAGAGCAGATGCTCAACAACATATACCGCACCAAGAAAATCATCTTCGCCCAGCGTGTCATGAACGCCCTCATTGCCAAAGGTTTCGTGCGCGAGGAGGCTTACGATACAGTTCAGCCTATTGCCATGAAGGCATGGACCGAAGGGTTGGATTACCAAGAGTTGCTTTCGCAGAACGAGAAGGTGATGTCGTATCTCAGCAAAGAGGAGCTTGATGCCTGCTTCACTCTCGATTACTACTTCTCGCAACTCGACCTGATTTACAAACGCTGTGGAATTGAATGAGATAACTACATAAAACTATGAATAACAAAACACTTGTGGTCTGCGGCATTCAGTGGGGTGACGAGGGAAAAGGCAAGATGACCGACTACCTCGCGCAACAGGCTGATGTCGTGGTACGTTTCCAGGGCGGAAACAATGCCGGCCACACAATCACTTTCGACGGCAACAAATACGCCCTGCAGTCCATTCCTTCGGGAATCTTCAGTCCGCATATCGTCAACGTTATGGCTAACGGTATGGTCATCAACCCAAAGGCTGCTATCGGCGAACTGGAAAAACTCGAGGAACGTGGCATTCGTGATTATCAACTTTTCATATCCGACCGTGCGGCTGTCATAATGCCTTACCACATCGAGTTGGACGGCGCTTACGAGTCGCTGAAGGGCGGTAAGCAGATTGGCACCACCAAGAAGGGTATCGGTCCTGCCTACACCGACAAGGCTGCCCGTATCGGAATACGTATGGGCGACCTGCTGGACCCTGAATATTTCGCTGAACGCCTCCGTGACGCTTTGGCACAGAAGAATATGGAGTTGAAGATGTTCGGCAAGCAGGAGATGAACTTCGACGAACTCTACAAGGAGTATCTCGGTTATGGCGAGAAACTTCGCAAGCACATCTGCGACACATCAATCCTTCTTAACAAACTCATTCAGGAAGGCAAAAAAGTGCTCTTCGAGGGTGCTCAGGGCGTAATGCTCTGCATTGACAACGGCACTTATCCATTTGTCACCTCATCTTCGCCTACCGCTGCATCCGTGCCTCTCGGCGCAGGCATCGCACCTCGTTACATCGACAACGTCCTCGGTATCTGCAAGGCATACACGACACGTGTCGGTGCGGGTCCTTTCCCTACCGAGATTGAGGGTGACTTGGCAAACTACATCCGCGAGCGTGGCCATGAATACGGCACAGTGACCGGTCGTCCTCGCCGTGTTGGCTATCTCGATTGTGTCGCCCTCCGTCACGCATGTCGTGTCTCTGGTGTCACTAACCTTTCCATCATGCTTTTCGACGTGCTCAGCGGCATGGAGAAACTCAAGATTTGCGTTGGTTACGAGTTGGACGGCAAGCGTATTGACTACGTCCCTTCATGCCTCTCTGCCCTGGAGCGTTGCAAACCTGTATATGAGGAGTTGCCAGGGTGGACAGAGGAGATTACCGAGATTCGTGACTACGACCGTCTGCCAGCTCAGGCTAAAGCCTACATTCGCCGCATTGAGGAACTGACCGGCGTTCAGGTGGCTGTGGTCAGCGTAGGTCCTGACCGTACTCAGACTATTAACCGTAAAGAGATATTTTAATTATGAACTTTGATAATATACAGGTAGGCTTGACGTTCGATGACGTGCTTCTCGTACCTCAGAAGTCGGAGGTTGTCCCTGCGCAGGTTTCGCTCAAGACTAAACTCACGCCTAACATATCGCTAAATATCCCTATCGTCAGTGCCGCCATGGATACTGTCACCGAGGCTACTCTCGCCATCGCCATTGCCCGTGAGGGAGGTCTTGGTTTCATTCACAAAAATATGTCCATCGAGGATCAGGCAGGCGAGGTTGACTTGGTCAAACGTTACGAGTCTGGTATGATTGCCAACCCTATTGTGCTGAATACCAACTCGACTTTGCGTGATTGCGAGACGTTGCTGCACAAATACCGCATCTCTGGTCTCCCAGTCGTTGACGGCGAGAACCATCTGGTGGGCATCATCACCAACCGTGACCTCAAGTACCTGACCATTGACGACACAAACGTCTGCGACGTGATGACCAAGGACGGTCTTGTGACTGCTCGTGTGGGTACATCGCTCAACGACGCACGCGACATCCTCTGGAAACACCGCATTGAGAAACTCCCTATCGTTGACGACGAGAACCATCTGGTAGGTCTCATCACCTCTAAGGATATTGACAATGTGGTCAACTATCCTAACGCATGCAAGGACTCCCGTGGTCGTCTGCGCTGTGGTGCTGCCGTCGGCGTGGGTGCTGACACGATGGACCGTGTGGCTGCTCTTGTCAGGGCTGGCGTTGACGTGATTACTGTCGATTCTGCTCACGGACACTCTAAGAACATCATTGAGACTGTACGCAAAATCCGCAAGGCTTATCCTAACCTTGACCTCGTGGCAGGAAACATCGTCACCAAAGAGGCTGCGGCTGAACTTATCGAGGCTGGCGCAAATTGCGTGAAGGTGGGCATAGGTCCCGGCTCAATCTGCACGACACGTGTCGTTGCAGGTGTTGGAATGCCTCAGCTTACCGCTGTTGCCGAGGTGGCAGAGTACTGCAAGGACAAGAATGTATGCGTGATTGCCGATGGTGGCATCAAATATTCTGGCGATATTGTCAAGGCTCTTGCCGCAGGTGCTCAGGTCGTTATGCTTGGCTCGTTGTTCGCAGGTTGCACTGAGTCCCCAGGCGAGGAAATTGTGTATCAGGGACGTAAGTTCAAGACATACGTCGGCATGGGCTCTCTCGTGGCTATGAAACGTGGCTCGGCTGACCGCTATTTCCAGACAAAAGAGACGACCGCCAAGAAACTTGTCCCAGAGGGTATCGAGGCTCGTGTTGCTTTCAAGGGCGCACTGGCTGACACGGTTTATCAGTTGTGTGGCGGAATACGCTCCGGCATGGGCTATTGCGGTGCTGAGACTGTCGAGCGTCTCGCACAGAACGCACGTTTCGTCCGTATTACTAACGCAGGTCTTCGCGAGTCTCATCCGCACGATGTTGACATCACCGTCGAGGCACCTAATTACAGTAAATAACGACTCTATAACGTTTCGTGTGGGTAATTTGCATGCAAACTCAAAGCGCTGTAAGCGCGACATAAATCAGCCCAGGGTGAAACCCTGGGTAATAAGACATTACTTATAAGGTATTCCCCTCCCTGGGGAGGGGGCAGGGGGTGGGGAGAATCCAGTTCTGTTAATATACATTGTCCCAACACACTCAATTCGTTATAGAACTTAAATAACTATTGACCGTTGGTTTTCTTGCCAACAGTAACAAACAAAACTATGATATTAGTATTAGACTTTGGTAGCCAGTATAATCAGTTGATAGCCCGTCGCATACGCGAAATGGGGGTCTATTCTGAACTCAAACCTCACGAGATTACTGCTGCCGACATAAAAGCACTTGGCGATGTCGAGGGTATCGTCTTTTCGGGCGGTCCTAAGAGCATTTACGCTGACGATGCTTTCCATTGCGACCCTGAGATTTTCAACCTCGGCATTCCTGTCCTCGGCATCTGCTACGGTATGCAACTCACCACTCAGCACTTCGGCGGACGCATCGAGCGTGGCACGACCAAAGAGTACGGACGTATGCCGATAAACGTCAAGAATGGTTGCCCACTCTTCAAAGGACTCCCTGAGCGTCAGAACGTTTGGATGTCGCATGGCGACTATGTGGCCGCCGTTGCCCCAGGGTTCACCACTGGTGCCGTGAGCGACAACGACATCTGCGCCGCAGCTTGGGACGAGAAACGAGGTCTCTATCTTGTGCAGTTTCACCCAGAGGTGCGTGGCTCTGAGTTTGGCAACGACATTATCTCAAACTTCGTCTTTGGTATCTGCAATGCCCGTAAGGCATGGTCAATGGAGAACTACATCGACATGCAGATACAGAAAATCCGTGAACAGGTGGGCGACAGAAAAGTGCTTTGCGGACTCTCTGGAGGTGTTGACTCGACAGTCGTGGCTGTCCTCATTCAGAAAGCCATCGGCAAGCAACTCACCTGTATGTTCATCGACCATGGTATGTTGCGCAAGAACGAGGGCGACCAGGTGATGGGTATGTGTCAGGACCTTTTCGGCATTAACGTGGTACGTATTGATGCCAAGGATAGGTTCCTCGGCAAACTGGCAGGTGTCACAGAACCTGAACGCAAGCGCAAAATCATTGGTAATGAGTTCGTATATTGCTTTGACGAGGAGTGCCGCAAACTCGGCGACTTCGATTTCCTTGCCCAAGGCACATTATATACAGACGTGATAGAGAGTGGCACCAAGACAGCTCAGACAATAAAATCACACCATAACGTTGGCGGTTTGCCAAAGGATATGAAGTTCAAACTGGTAGAGCCTCTCAATGTTCTCTTCAAAGACGAGGTGCGTGTGCTTGGCGAGAAACTTGGCATTCCTTCGCACATCGTCTGGCGTCAACCCTTCCCTGGACCAGGCCTCGCAATACGTATCATCGGCGACATCACAGAGCCTAAACTCCATATCGTCCGCGAGAGTGACGCAATTCTCCGTGAGGAAATAGCAAAAGCAGGTCTCGACCGTGACATCTGGCAGTATTTCACTGTGCTTACCAACTTGCAGTCCGTTGGTGTGATGGGCGATGAGCGCACATACGATTATGCTTTGGGCATTCGTGCCGTGACATCCATTGACGGTATGACCGCCGACTGGGCTCGCATCCCTTACGACGTGCTTGAAATCATCTCTCGTCGCATAGTCAACGAGGTCAAAGGTGTCAACCGCATTGTCTATGACATCACCTCAAAACCACCTGCAACTATCGAGTGGGAATAAAAATACGATTGTTTATTGGCTTTTTGCTACTTGTATAAATCACATAAAAACTAAAACTATTATGAAGAAATTATTTTCAATGGCACTCATCGCATTGATGGTGACATTTGCAACAGTAAGTTGCGGCAGCGACGACAGCAACAGTAAAAACCCGCCTGTAACTCCTCAAGAGAATCCTGACGTTACTGACACAATCACGAAGAACCCTATCATGGACGCCTTTTATGCTGGCAAGGATTTGATTGGCAAGTCTCATGACGAGGTTGTCAGTGCGCTTAAGGCTAAAGGTTATTATGACAATGGCGGTATTATAATGTTCGTCGGAGAATCTTATTACGTACAGATGAACGACTCTGCAAACGAAGAAGGTAAGGTTTTCAACCTCTCTCTCACTGTTACTCCTTACAATAGCGGTATGGGCGTTTACAAACCAATGCTCACTATGTCCTATGCTTATGATGCTGTTAAGAAAATTGGCAGTCAGTTCAATATGGGTAGTCATCAACTTCGTTACTGGGGTACATACAATCAGGTCGGCACTCGTATGGCTGCTAACTATGAGGAGTTTATTAAGTATGTGAACTCTGGTAACTTTAACCAGAATAATTCAATCTGGATTGACAGCACAATACAGCATTATGATGCTACAGATTGGAATTCTTTCATTGGGCTTCAGTTGCATTCTACGAAATACGATGTAGCGGGTAGCGATGTTGTTGAATTCTCATTCCCAATTAATTTTATTGACAATGGGTTGAAGGATTAATAATAATGATACTTATATAAAAAAGGGCTTCCAACACGGAAGCCCTTTTTATATTGATAATGGATGTAACAGCTTAAGGTTTTTTCTCTCCGATATATTTTCCATTTTTCCAATAACCCACTTTCTTTGAGTAATTGTCTCTGTATAATATTCCATAGCCATCCTTCAACCCATTCTTCCAATTTCCCTCGAATCTGTCGCCATTATAGTAATAATAAACGCCATAACCGTTCCTCATGTCATTGGTGTAGTTGCCTTCGTATTTATCGCCATTAGCCATAGTCGTTATTCCATAACCAAATCGAATGTCGTTTTTCCAATTGCCTTCATATACGTCACCATTTGATTTATAGAAGAATCCATGTCCATTCCTTCTGTCATTAGCCCAATTACCTATGTATTTATCACCGTCATACCATATAAATACACCATAACCAGTCATTATGTCGTTTTGCCAATAGCCTTCGTATTTATTACCATTGTTCCATGTATATGTGCCATAGCCTTGCTTCTTTCCGTCAACTATAGTACCGACATATTTGCCATTTGAGTACGTTACAGTCTGGTGTCCGTCTTTGATGATTTTGCCTGTAAAATCGACAGTGTTTTTGTCCAAAGCTACTTGGGCAAAGGTTACTACAATATGCCCCTTGGCTCCACTGCACATAGGACAAACCCCACTTCCATTGCAATATGGACATTTCATACTTTGGCGTTCTTCGCCAACCTGGAACCAATATACGCCTGTGCCGTCGCATTTCTTGCATTTACCTGTACCGTTGCAATCTGAACAAACATTCCACTCTTCGGTCAGTACATTTTCCTCCCCCTGACCAAACGAAACTGATTTGAATGCTACAAGCATCAAAGCCAATGTCAGTCCTTTTAAAATAACATTGTGCTTCATAATATTTTTATTTGTTAGTCATTATATTCAGGACAAGTTTGTCTGTTTCAAGCATGCCATCACGACCAACGGATGTCATATTGCAGACTGATTTATCAACTGAGTCGTCAACTATACCCTCGATTGATGATACGAAATGACCGTTCATGGCAAGTTTTGCACACATAAGGGCAGTGCTGACACCAGTAGCGAGTTTTAGTGCGCATGAGGGTTTGGCACCATCGCAAAGCATACCTGTTAATGTCGCCACCATGTTTTTGACCGCATGGCATATATTGTCGTATGTTCCTCCCATTAAGTATGTTATTCCGCATGCTGAACCTGTCGAGGCAACCACGCAACCACAAAGTGCTGAGAGTCTTCCAAGGTTCTGCTTTATGAATATTGCGGTCAAGTGGGACAGTGTCAGAGCGCGTATGAGTTGTTCCTCTGAAGCATGTACGTCATCTGCGAATGCTACGACAGGCATTGTGGCGGCTATACCTTGATTGCCAGAGCCTGAATTGCTCATCACGGCCATTGGACAGCCATCCATTCTTGCATCTGCGGCAGCAGCTGTACGGCCAACCACATGTGCGTAAATTGTCTCGCCAAACAGTTCAGGCGACAAGGTCATTGCTCGACCAACCTCGTGACCATATTTTTCGCCAAGCGAATGGCGTGAAACTGCGTCGTTCAGTTGTTTTGACTCAAGTATAAAACGAATGTCGTCAAGCGGTGTTTCCATGGCAAAGTCATAGACCATACGCATATTGAGCCGTATATCAGAAGAATTTACAGCCACATTAGGACAACATTCCTTGTCCAACAACACTTTGCCGTCTCGTTCGATATGTACGAAATTTGTATGGTTACTTGCTATGGTAGCAATTGCGCTATGACCGTTGCCTTGGACTTCGATTTCAATATATAGTTTTTCGTCTGTGGGTTTAAGTTCAACTGAGATGTTGCCGTCGGCAATCATCTTTCGTCCATTTTCTACAGCCTCGGGTGTGCAGTCACGCAGCACTTCAAGTTGGTATTCGCTCTTTCCTATAGTAGCACCAAGTGCGATGGCTATTGGCAAACCTACCATACCTGTGCCAGGAATACCTACACCCATGGCGTTCTTAATGATGTTGGCACTGAGGCGAGCTGTGATTTTTTGGGGAACAGAGCCAAGTGTTTCTGATGCTTTTGCTACAGCAAGGGCAACTGCTATTGGTTCTGTACAACCAATGGCTGGAAGTACCTCTCGTTGGATTAACTCGATTATTTGTAAAGTCTGAGTCATTTCTCTTGTTGGTTTAGCGTCCGCTGCGAAGAATGCCGCGAGAGGATTCGCGGATAAACAAAATAATTTCGTCACGTTCGGCAGTGGCTGGAAGTTCTTTCTCTATACGCTCAATGGCATCTGTAACATTCAACCCAGAGTTGAAAATCAATCGGTAAATGTCTTGAATGTTATTGATTTGTTCGTTTGAGTATCCGCGGCGTCGCAAGCCTATAGAGTTTATACCTGCGTACGTTATAGGGTCTCGACCGGCAGTGATGTAAGGAGGAATGTCCTTGTTGATACGCGAACCGCCTTGTATCATACTGTGGCAACCTATATGTGTGAACTGGTGTACAAGCGTACCACCACCGATTACGGCATAATCACCAATCTGGCATTCGCCTGCCAATTGTACGCTGTTGCTCATAATGATATTGTTTCTTAGGAAACAGTCGTGTGCCACATGGCAGTATGCCATAATGAGACAGTTGTTGCCGATTACGGTATGCCCCTTGGAGGCCGTCCCACGGTGGATAGTTACGCATTCACGTATATTGCAGTTGTTGCCTATGATGACATCAGTTTTTTCGCCATGGAATTTCAAGTCCTGAGGTATTGCGCCTATCACAGCACCAGGGAATATGTTGCAATTGTCTCCGATAGTGGTGCCTTCCAGTATCGTTACATTGCTACCGATATGTGTTCCGGCTCCGATTTTTACATTTTTGTCAATGGTTACGAATGGTTCAATCACCACGTTTGGTGCCAGTTGCGCATCAGGATGCACGTATGCTAAGAGTTGTTTCATTTATATAATTAGGTTGATGTTTTTATTTGTTTCAAAGACGATGGATTTATAGAACCCGCCTTTATTCTTTATGGCGGATAGTAGCAACCATTTCCGCCTCAGTTGCCACCTTGCCGTCAACGAAAATGAAGCCTTTGATGTTTGCCACGCCACGACGCACAGGTGACGTAAGTACCATTTTCATTACCATAGTGTCGCCTGGGACCACTTTGTTACGGAACTTAACGTTGTTGATGTTAATGAAGTAGGTGGAATAGTTCTCAGGATCTTTTACTCGCGAGAGTACCATTATGCCGATTGCTTGTGCCATTGCCTCTATTTGCAGAACGCCAGGCATTACCAATTCGTCTGGGAAATGCCCCTGGAAGAAAGGTTCATTGCATGTGACGTTCTTCACTGCCACGACATGTTGCTCGCCAATCTCCATGATTTTATCTACAAGAAGCATTGGATAGCGGTGAGGCAGCAATCGCCTGATGTCGTTTATGTCGTATATTGGTTTCGCACCACATTCGACGACAGGAGTCGAAACCTCCTGACGTGCCACTTTCTTGCGAAAAGAGGTTGCAAAAGATGTGTTTATCCCGTGACCTGGATGAATTGCGACTATTCGTCCACGAATGTGTACACCAACAAGAGCTAAGTCTCCTATGATGTCAAGGAGTTTATGGCGTGCTGGTTCGTTAGGGAACTTTAATGGTCCGTTTATATACCCCATGTCATAAGTGGACTGTGGTTCTTGACCGCAGGCGGCACATATTTTATGGAGGCATTCGTCTGGAATCTTTTTGTCGTAGATGACAAGGGCATTGTTCAGGTCACCACCTTTGATAAGTCCAGCTTGTATGAGTTGCTCTATTTCTCTGACAAATACGAATGTTCGGCAGGAAGAGATATTTTCGACGTAATCTTGCATCGAGTCAAGTATTGCATATTGGTTGGCGAGTATAGGTGAGTCGTACCCGACCATTACTTGTACTGAAAACTTGTCATCCGGCATTAACGTTATGCTTGACTCACCCATGGTGTAGGTGGTTTTGCTGGTGACGATGTACTCGCGACGTTCCGCCATCTGTTCTGATATACCGACACGTTGGATTTCCGTGACATACTGGCTTGCACTGCCGTCAAGTATTGGAAACTCAGGGGCATCGACTTCCATTATGCAATTGTCTATACCAAGGGCATAGAGTGCAGAGAGGCAATGTTCAACAGTTGATACCTGACAATCGCCATGCCTTAGTACAGTCCCGCGTTCTGTGGCGGAGACATATTCAGCCAGGGCTTTCATCTCATAAGAGTCACTTTTGCCAATCAAGTCAACACGACGGATGATATAGCCGACGTTGATGTCGGCAGGTTTCAGTCGCAACGTAACATAAGCCCCAGTGTGAAGCCCTTTGCCTTTCAGTACAAATTCTCCTCCTAACGTATGTTGTTTCATTCAGTGTAGCCTAAATTATTGTTTCATTTTTTTTTCCAATTCCATAAGCCTGTCGTACATATCCGAGAGCCGTTTGCCAATGACGGCGTTACGGCGGAAATCCTCTATTGGTTGTGCCGGACTTCCGCAATATGCACCAGGACGGCGAATGTTGCCGCTGACACCTGTCTGAGCTGCAAGGATTGTACCGTCAGGCACGGTGATATGTCCCACCACGCCAACCTGACCTGCCAAAACGCAACGACTGCCGATTTTTGCAGATCCCGCTACTCCCGATTGTGCTGCCATGGCAGTGTCCTGACCAATCACTACGTTATGGGCGATTTGGCAGAGGTTGTCGATTTTCGTTCCACGCTTAACAATCGTTGACCCCATTGTGGCGCAATCTATTGTGGTGTTCGCACCAATCTCTACGTCGTCTTCCAGGATGACGTTGCCCATCTGTGGAATCTTGTTGTAATGACCCTCTGCATCAGGTGCAAAACCAAATCCGTCAGCACCGATTACGACGCCGGAGTGGATTACGCAGCGTTGGCCGATTACGCAGTTGTCGTATATGCTTACGTTGGAATATATACGTGAGGACTCACCTACCGTCACATTGTCACCAATACAGGTGTGTGGGTAAACCATTGCTCCGTCGCTGATTACGCACTTGTCTCCAATAACGGCGTATGCGCCAATATAGACAAGGTCACCAATTTTTGCTGAAGGGGAGACGATGGCTGAATGGTGTATGCCGGTCTTGCGTGGCATAAGGTCTGCTGCAAGTTTGAGCAACGTGGCCAATGCTTCGTAGGCATTCTTGACACGAATCAGCGTAGCTTTAATAGGTTGCTCGGCTACGAAATCCTCGTCAACAAGAACGATAGACGACTCGGTGGTGTATATGTAATGTGTGTATTTTTTGTTGGATAGGAACGATAGTTTTCCTGGTGCACCCTCCTCAATCTTGGCGAAATCAGAGACCTTAACATTCTCATCCCCATCTACTGCGCCTTTCAGTAAATCGGCAAGTTGTTTTGCGGTAAATTCCATTATTTGTTGTTTAATAGGTATTTGCGTATTGCATTTCGGTGTTCTACCATAATTGAGAGCAGGATACCAATAAATATTGCGACCAATACGGAATAGATATATTTCATTTTGTTGCCAGATGTAGGAACGGCGGAAGTGACGAACGCTGTCTGGAAATTTATGACGTCTGGCGTGCTTGCCAGTTCCTCCCTGAGTGTCTCTCCTATGTCAAACAAGGCTAAACTCGCAGAGTCGGTGGACATTGCCCCCTGATTTACAAAGGCAATTTTTCTTTTGACGGATTCACGCCAGCGTTTCGCAGGTTCGCTGTATTCTTTCTTGCCGTTGAAGTATTTGCGCATAGCATCCTGAAACGCAGCGAAATAGCGTATGTCGGTCAGTGTCAGTTCTACGGCAAGCCTATCCATCATAACGTACTGTATGCTGTCTATGGCGGTGACGGTAGATTTCTTATCAGTAAAATCAACAGAACCGTCCCCCCTGGCATCTATGATATTGTAATATTTAATCTCTACCATAGAACTTGCCTGTTCCTCGCTGAGACCTTTTCCCTTGGCATCTTCATTAGCAAAGAGTTGCAAACCACTCTCAATGGTAGGTTTCATATTGGCAGGGAAAACAATCGTTGCCTCGCCTTTTATGGTCGTAGGTTTTGGTTTTATCACGAAACGGGCATAGACAACACCCAGTATGGCAAACAAAACAACGACGTACCAATACTTAATACCGATACGCACAAAGTAGCATAACGTACGGAAACACCATACGAAAAAAGCCTTCAACTTCTTTACACACAGTACTATGAAGTCAAATAGACTCATATCTTGGTAGTCGTCGCCCATAGTCTTTCCCTATCTGATAAATGTTTAATATAACACGGTGCAAAGTTACTAAAAATATTTTGAATGTCAAAGGATTTTCGACTAAAAATCACCTCAGCAGGTTGCAGTCGCCCGAAAGTTTGTAGTGGACTCTCTTTCCTTTGTCGTTCTTGTCTTCGCCGTAGGCGTTGATTATATAGTAGTAAGTTCCCACAGATGCTGGTTTTCCGTTGATTCTGCCGTCCCAGCCTTTTGCTGGGTCAGTGGATTTATAGACCAACCTTCCCCATCTGTTGTATATCCAGATGTGGAACTCCTTGATGGATTTGTAAGCCACGCGGAATTCGTCGTTGATACCGTCATCATTCGGAGTGAATACGTTTGGCACTTCGAGCAATGACTCCATCGTGCGGATTTCCAAGGTCTCTGTGTATGAGCATTCACCGTTCTGAACCACCACTTTTGCCTTATAGTCGCCTGTCTCCTCAAAGGTGTAGTTTACGGTCTCGTCGGCAAAGCGGCGGAATGCGTTCGAGTCAGTGACGTTCCAGATAAACCATTCCACGAACGGGTTTGTCAGTGGGTTAGGATTAGCCTTCAGTTGCACCACCAGGGGTGCAGAACCTTGTATCGAGGCTTGCGACGAGCGATCTTTCTCGTTCTTTGCGTCTCGTTCTATAATCGTGCCTATTGGATGAGCTTGCACGGCAACCGCTTGGAATGAGCCGTAACATGTGTCAATTGGCAACCCCATATCTACTGCTAAGCTGTCGCCGTAAGCGGCAATGACAGCATCCTGCAATATGGCAGGGACTACGAATGATGCCTTGCCCATGACTATTGGGGCAGTGGCAACTGCGGCACTGTCTTTCCAAGATTTGTCGGCGGCATCCCATGCCGATGTAGTGTATGCTATGTGGTAGAAACGTGGCAGAGGACGTGTGTTGCCGTTACGGTCAACGTACTGTAGGTCAGGTGCGTTGACTATGACGTCAATTTCTGAGATTTCGCATGGGTTATCTATAGGTACGTCAGTTATCACCTGCGAGCAAGTGACAGGGTAGAGACTGTAGTCTATGACATAAATGTAGTAAGTAGGCACGCCGTTAATGAGTATGGTGTATTGCACTGCGTCTTCTGGGGTGATTGATGTTTGGGTTGATGTATAGGTCTCTCCTGCGATGGTGTATGACCAAGTGAAATTGCCGCCGCCTGTATAGTTTAGCGTCGTCCCTGCCGGTATCGAGTTGAATATGGCTATTGCGTCGATGTTATATTTCGTGTCGGTCAGCAGCAGGTGCTCTGCCGAGGAGGTGATGGTGAACTGCGCATCTGCGGTTATAACCATCAACAGACTGATAATCAATAACGAAAGTTTTCTCATAATACTTTGCAAAGGTACGAAAAAAAATTGGATTTCAGTCTCTTTTTCGGTTAAAAATTAATTTATTATTTTTAATGGATAAAGTATGAGTTGTTTCATGGATTTTTCGTACCTTTGCAGGTTGTTTAATCTGTCCTAATATGACCACTCTCAAATGAAAAATTTCACCGTTGGCAAATATGCCTCGCTGATGCGTTCGTCCCTGATGGTTGACCGTAAGTTGCATGCCGTTTTTGTCGTCATGCTGACGTTATTATTCTTGACTTCAGGAATTTTTCTGCAATGGCTCATATTGCAGAAATACATATTTGATTATAAGTGAG
>JAKSNS010000029.1 GCA_024399545.1 Paludibacteraceae bacterium | reverse complement strand
ACGTCAAAAACAAATCACGGACTCACTTATAATCAAATATGTATTTCTGCAATATAAAACCAAATGTCACTGCTCACCTAAACAAAATACTCCATCGAAAGCACACCATCATCAATCAACGCATACCCCCTCTGGCTATAGAAATCATCAAGTATCATAACCTGCGTCTCGCCTATCATCATATTCTCACCAATATGGCGATGCCCCATTATTACATAATCTATATCAGGATGTTCTTTCAAATACGCCCTGCTCCACTGAATCTGCTCATCTCTCAGATTGTCACCTCCGTGCGGCTGATAATAATCAATAGCCCTATCCTCGTCCTGTGGCTTATTATGTTTCCTATGGCTTGACGCACTCCACCTGAAACCAAACTCAAGCCCTAAATAGGGAACAACAAGATGGCGGAAACCCCATTGGCACACCCTGTTTTCAAATATTCCATTCATCAACCTCACAGCCTTTCCCTTACAATTCATAGCATGACCATGCGCCAGCACCACCCTCTTCCCGCAAATCTTCACCTCATTTATCTTTCCATCGACCTTCAACCCGCACCTCTTCTCCAAATAACCGTACGTCCACTGGTCATGGTTTCCCTGCACGAAATGTATCTCCGTCTTCTTCGACAACTCACTGAGCAAATCCAACACTCTCCGGTACTGCTTCTCAGGCACTGTATATGCAAACTCAAACCAGAAATCGAAGATGTCGCCTAACAGATAAACCGCCGCTGTCTCGGGGTCATCGCACGCCCGTCTGAGCCACTCAATGAATGCCTTCTCCACCTCTTCCCTGTCGTCCATCGCACGGCAACCCAGATGCACGTCCGCCACAAACCAGTATTTCATAGCAGACCCAACTCCAGTTTCGCCTCTTCCGACATCATTTCCCTGTCCCACTCTGGTTCATAGACGATGTTCACCTTGACCTCCTTCACGCCTTTCACCGACGCAACTTTCTCCCTCACGTCGTCGGCGATGAAGTCTGCCGCAGGACAGTTTGGCGCGGTCAAAGTCATGTCAATCTCCACATTACCATCGTTTTCCTCTATCCTGTATATCAGTCCAAGGTCATAGACGTTGACTGGAATCTCTGGGTCAAAGACCGTTTTGAGCATCTTCACGATGCGTGTTTCTAACTCTAACATAGTGCTTACAATTTTGTTGCAAAGATACGGATTTTTTCCGAAACCACCAATTATTCTCCCGACTAAAAAATAATTTATCGAAAAACGATAAATTATTTGGTAGTTTCAGAAATTATTTGTTACTTTGCACCCGAAATCAAAATGCGATTACAATCCACCGGAAAATCAATTTTAATCTTTATATTATGAAGAAATTCATTATGTTATTTGCGGCAATGTTCATATCATTCGCTGCATTCGCACAGGAAAATCCAATGATGCGTCCTGTGCCTATGGATTCTGCCGTCCGCTATGGCAAACTGCCTAACGGTCTGACTTACTACATCCGCCACAATGAGCGTCCTAAAGAACGCTGCGAGTTCCACATCGCACAGGCGGTAGGTGCAATCCTTGAGGAGGACCACCAGAACGGTCTCGCACACTTCCTTGAGCACATGTGCTTCAACGGTACCGAGCATTTCCCTGGCAAGGGCATCATCAACTATTTCGAGAGCGTAGGTGTAAGTTTCGGTGGCGACATCAACGCCTATACTTCGCTCGACGAGACTGTCTATCGTCTCTCGAACGTCCCAACAACCCGTGAGAGCATCCTCGACTCTGCCCTTCTCGTCCTCTACGACTGGTCATGCGCCGTTTCCCTCCTTGGCGAGGAGATTGACAACGAGCGTGGCGTAATCCGCGAGGAGTGGCGTACAGGCAACACCGCCTCACGCCGTATGTGGCGCAACGCTATGCGTCTCACCATGCCTGGCTCACAGTATGCCAAGCGTGACGTAATCGGTGATACAGCCGTTATCAACAACTTCTCTTACCAGGCAATCCGCGACTACTACGAGAAATGGTACGGTCCAGACCTCCAGGCAATCGTTGTCGTTGGTGACATCGATGTTGACAAGATGGAGCAGAAAATCGTCAAACTCTTCTCGCCCGTCGAGCCACGCGTAGGCCTCACCCCTCGTACACGCTACGGTGCTATAGACAACGAAAAACCAATAGTAGGCGTTTATCTTGATCACGAGGCTCAGTATCAGACCATCAGTTTCGGCTTCAAACACCCACACCAGCCAGCCGAGGTTACACTCTCGCTTGCCGGCTATGCCTCAGATTTAATGCTCGATATCTTGGCTCAGTGCATGAACACACGTTTCGAGGAACTTACCCAGAACCCTGACTGCAACTTCACAAGAATGTACGGTTACTACGACAACTATGCTGGCGAGACTGACGCTTTCGAGTTTGGCGTGTCACCAAAGAACGGTAAGGAGCTTGCCGCATTCCGTGACCTCTGTACAGAGTTCGAGAAACTCCGCCGCTATGGTATCACGGAATCAGAGCTTGAAATAGTTAAGGCCAACTACCTCTCTTCTCTTGAGAGTTCGTTCAACGAGCGCAACAACCGCGAAAGCCAATCACTTGCAAGAGGTTGCTACCGCCATTACCTCGACAACAACGGCCGTAGCCTGACTTCACCTTATTTCGACCTTCAGACCTGTAAGCTCCTCCTCTCGCAAATCAACGTCCAGGTACTTAACCAAATCTTCAGTAAACTCATACCTGAAGACAACCGTAACATGTATATCATCGCCTTGGGTAAGGACAAGAAGGACGAAAACGGTATGGGTTGTGACGAGTGCCAGATGCCATCAGAGCAGGTTCTCCTCCAGACATACCTTGATGCCAAGAACCTCACCATCGAGGCTCCAAAAGATAACAAGATTGACCGCCCTCTCGTTGCAAAAGAGCCAAAGGCAGGAAAAGTCGTTTCTACAACTAAGAACACTGACCTTGATGTTACTGAACTCGTCCTCAACAACGGCATAAAGGTTGTCATCAAGACCACTGACTTCAAGAGCGACGAAATCAATATGGACGCTGTCTCGAAGGGTGGTTTCGCACTTTACCCAGCCTCTGACCTTATCAACGCACAACTTGCCACTACTGTAGTCGCATATAATGGTATTGGAACATTCACCCCTACCGACCTCCAGAAAGTCCTCGCAGGCAAGGAGGCAAGTGTCAATCCTTCCATCGACCGCTTCACCGAGTCTATGTCTGGCTATTCTACAATCAAGGATTTCGAGACTATGCTCAAACTGAACTACCTCTACTTCACTGCCCCACGCACTGACGACAAGTTGTTCCAAAGCCTTGTCAGCATTGTAATGTCTTCTCTCGCCTCTCGCTCAGCCAACCCTAAGACCGAGTTCAGCGACCGTATCAGCAAGGCTCTTTATGCTAACTCTGAGCGCAATATCATCCCAGACACCAACACCATCAAACTTCTCAACCAGAAGCGCGCAATCGCCATCTACAAGGAGCGTTTCGCCAACCCTGCCGACTTCACCTTCTATTTCGTAGGTAACATCGACGCTAACGACCCTGCCACAATCGCCCTTCTTGAGAAATGGCTCGGCGGTCTCAAAACCACTAAGAAATTCGAGGACTATGTTGACGACCACATGTATTATGCCCGTGGAGGAAACTACGACTACTTCAAACGCCCAATGGCTACAAAGACAGCCTCAAACCGTGTTGTCATCACAGGCTACGACTTTGAATACACTCTTGCCAACCGTCTGAAGGCTAATCTCATCGGCAGCATTCTCAGCACCCGTTACCTTGAATCTATCCGCGAGCGCGAAGGTGGTTCTTACGGTGTAGGAACTTACTGCCAGATGCAGAAACGCCCTGTCCCTTGCATGCTTCTCCTCGCCAACTTCGACACTGACCCTGACAAGCAGAACCGCCTGCTCAACATCGTCTATGAAGAGATGGAGACAATCATAAAGGACGGCCCTCTCGCCACTGACCTCAACAAGGAGAAGGAGAATCTCGTTAAAGAGTACAACCAGGACCTCCGCGAAAACTACTTCTGGCTCCACACAATCCTTCCACAGTACTACAACAACAATGTCAACTACCTCACTGACTATCTGCCAACAGTCAACGCCATCGACGGTGCTGCCATCCAGCAGACCCTCAAGGCACTCTACGAGCAGAACAACCGTGTAGAGGTGGTCATGATGCCTACACGCTAATAACTACACTGCATTATAAAAAAGGAGTCGCAACTTAGTGTTGCGACTCCTTTTTAACACATGCACATCACAACAGTAAAGAGCAAGAAAAGAGCAAGCCCAACCGTACCATAAAATCATCCCGATTTCAATAATTTCAATAATTTCACCTAAAAACCTGAGGGGGGGGTATATGTTGCCTGATTACATTTTAATCTTCCAGTCCCTGACTGCCAGTTTTGTCATGTCAAAGCGTATGCCCACCTTGACGACCTTGCGACCATCGGTGGTATATGGCACACCATAGCCGCCACTCTCAATCTGTTTCAGTGCGGAGAGCGGAGTGCCGTGGAGTTTGAGTTCCATCACATATATAGTGTCAGGCATCTTGATGAGGATGTCTATGCGTCCCTTGATGCACTTAACCTGCGTACGGACATAGACGTTGAGCATAGAGAAGATGATGTAGAAGGTCCACTCGTAGAAACCCTCGGCGGTCTTGACCTCGTCAAGTTTCCTCTTAAAGCCCTCGACGTATGGCAGACCTGCCATATATGCCTTAAGCTCGCGAAGGGCTAGCTCAATGTCATTCTGGCGCAAAGCCTTCCAGAATTTGAATGCAAATCCAGTCTGAACATCCGACTGCTGCATACCTATGTATGTTGGCATCATGCTGCCAATAAACCCTGTGCGCACCTCCTGGTTAGGGAAATCGAGAGTATAAAAATACGACTCAGGATCATAGTCTTTTATTGTCAAATAGCCACTCTGATAGAGTAATGGCAGTGCATCGTTCATTGCCTCGGTCGGCACGTCAAAGCCTTCGGCGGATGCCTCAAGACGCTCAAGGGTGGTGATGTCGGTGTTGTAGCGTTTCAGCACCTCGAAGATGAACGATGGCGTGCCGCTCTGGAACCAATAGTTCTCAATCTTCTGGTTGGCGAATGCTTTAAGCAAACTGAACGGGTTATATACACCGATTTTTGCCTCAGTGAAATAATAGCCGTCGTAACGCTTGCGAAGCATCTCGCGCATATCATCGTAATTGACGTTCATTGTTTTGCCAAGACGCTCGATGTCTGGACGGAAGACCGTGTCGAGTTCCTCGTCGGTAAAGCCTGTCAGCGCAGAGAACTGTGGCAGCATAGATATGTTGTTCAGGTTGTTCAGCGTAGAGAATATGCTAAGTTGCGAGAACTTGGTTATGCCAGTTATGAAGGTAAAACGCTCGTATGCCGTACATGCCTTGATAGGGGTGTAGAACTCCTGCATTATGGTACGGGTCTTTTCCAACAGTTCAGAGTCTCCAAGTTTGTTCAGCAGAGGTGCGTCATATTCGTCGAATATCAGCACCACGCCAAGGCCGGTCTGTCTGTAGGCACGTTGTATCAGCCCTTCAAGCCTCGCTCCCGGGGTCTGCTCATTCTCGTTCCTGCCATAGGTTTTCTCATATTCTTCCATTTGCAGGGCAATCCTTGGCTGTATTTGCTCGAGAGGCAAATCCTTTACCACCGACAGGTTGAAATGGAAGACCGGGTATTTCACCCACTCCTTCTCATGCTCAGTTATGGCAAGCCCCTCGAAGAGTTCCCTCCTGCCCTCGAAATACGCCTGAAGCGTAGAGGTCAACAGTGTTTTGCCGAACCTGCGCGGACGGCTAAGGAATATCCAGTCTGACAGATTAATCATCTGCCAAATAAGTTCGGTCTTATCTACATAAAGTTGCCCTTTTTTCCTCAGGCTGACGAAATCGTCGTTGCCAACGGGGTATTTCCTTGTCCAGATTTCCTCCATAGCCGTAGTTTCCAATCTGACCGCAAAGTTACGACATTTTTTCGAGACCGCAAAATGTTTTAGGCAAAAAAAGAGTCGCGACACAATGTTGCGACTCTTTTTTTCGGTCAACACATTATACATTGCATACCCGTGTGGTAAAAATCTGACGTTCCACTGGCATCAAACAATGTAAAAAACAGTCAGTCATACACTTTTTAAGAGTAAAATGACGTGCGATAATATGCGTAATGCCTTGTATATCTGTGTTTTTACCCCCCCCCCCATTAAAAAAAGTGTAAAAAATAGGTGCCACCTCAGATTTTTTTTGTAATTTTGCACCCGTGAATTTATGTCAAATAGACAACACAAAATAGTTATAACTTATAAATAATTTTTTTACAGCTATGGAAAAAATCCATACGTCACCCGAATTTGAGGTGATTGAGTTAAATCAGGCTAACGCCAAATTCTTCGTGGCAAGTTTCAGCCCTACGGATCCTGACGGAGGAAAGGATCCTAATGATGGTCAAGGTGCAGGTTTCACAGGAGCATCGTATGATGAAGATGAACAAAATTTCACAATCTAAAAGAAAAGGAGAAAAGAAAATGAAAAAGATTTTATTCGCAATTGCAACAGTGGCAATGCTTTTCGCCACGTCTTGCAAGGATGAGAACAAGTTCAACGAGCCTGTCGCACCTAAGGATCCTTCTGACATCCCTGCAAACTCCTTCTATTGTGAAATCGACAACAACGCCAACCCTCAGAATGCCCCAACCGTATCAAACGGGAAAACCACAATGGCGTATCTGTATGGCAAACACGTAATGTGGCAACCAGGTGACGCAATCAACGTCAACGGTACTGATTTCATTAACAATTCAAGTGAAAACCAAGCAGCTTACTTCGAGAATGAGGATGCAAGTCCTTTCCAAAGTGAAGAATACGAGGCTTATTATCCTGCGTCATTATACAATAATAATAATCACAGTTACGAACTTCCAGCTGTAGTTACTATCGACCCAGATCGCAATGCCTCACATCTGCCAATGTACGCATACAGCACTGACCATTGGTTGACTTTCCACAACCTTTGCGCCGCAATGAAGATTAACGTCCCTATGGCTTGCTCTCGTATCGTGATTAAAGCAAACACAGCTATCTGCGGTAATTTCACAGTTGTGGATAAGACTACAGCTCCTTATGCTCAGATTGATGAGACAGGTTGCGATTCCATTGTAATATACAAGAAAGCAACAACAGGAAGTGGAAATCAAAACTTCGCTATTGGTGACACAGCATTTGTTGCTATCCCTGCCGGAACATATACATTTACCATAAAATTGTATGAAGGCAACAGGCTTATCCACGAAAAGACCGCAGGAAGTACATTAACATGCAATCGTAACAAAGTTTACAATATAACCACGGAGACAGATTTCTTCTGCTTTGAAGCACTGCAAGATGACTCAAAAGTTAAATTCCATAACAATATAACGGGAATAGTGAATAATATAGAATATATTGTTAAAGGGCAAAACACTTGGCAACCATACACTGACAATACTGAAATTACTTTGGAAAAAGTAGGTGATAAAGTATATTTCAGATCGACGACAACTTCACGAAAAAGAATTTGCCCAATCAAAGCAGAAGGTTCAGGACAATTGAAAGTTAAAGGTAACATAATGTATCTTCTTAATATAAATCCGTCAAATTCTATTCCATCTTTTGATGGCCAATTTGGGGCATTTGAAGGAGTATTTACTGGATTTAAAACGTTGATTGATGCTTCGGAATTGGAACTTCCTGCTGAAACTTTATCGGAAAACTGTTATAAAAGTATGTTCCTGAACAGCGGTATAATTAACGCACCAAAACTTCCTGCTGAAACGTTAGCAGTGGGATGTTATCAACTGATGTTCGATGGTTGCTCATCTTTACGGACAGCACCAGTTCTTCCTGCCGCTGTGTTAGTAGAAAACTGTTACAATACTATGTTCTATTATTGTCAATACGTATATCACATAACAATGAAAGCTACAAGTGGATTTGATAGAACAGGTGCAATGACAAACTTTGTGAACATGGCTGGTGTAACACAGACTCCTTCTGATGGCAAAAAAGTGCATTGCGTAAGCGGTCAAGCAGAAAGCATAAACCAATTGCTTACCAATGGTTGGACAGCCGTAGAAGATGCAATTGAATAAATTCAATACTAAAAAGTCTTATATAAAAAAGGTGTGCCATACTAATGGCACACCTTTTTTCAGCCGATATGAAAACTAATTTATATGCGAGGAAGAGGACGACGGTATTCCCTTGCAGTATTATCGCAAGCATTTTCGATTTCAGAATCCACTCCCTGCCTGACTACATTAACCCATGACTCCTTTTCGCGTTTCAGTAAAATGCGACTCTTGCTATAGTAAATGAAATAGATACCAATAAAAAACCAAGCGACAGATTCGGCAAGGAAGAAAACCCAAGGATAACCATTAGGAGAGAACTTCAGCCAAGTGTATAATGTCGTCGTAGCAGCCTTGAGAAAGCATAAGAACGCAGGGATAACAAGCAGGTATTTGATTTCGGTTAAAGAATGTTTTGGGTTGTCGTGGAAAGCACGCACGAAGAACACAACCATAAACAAACCTACCGCCAAACAAGCCAAGAAATCACTGATATAATATATAAAGACGTAATAATTACCCTCGAAATAGATAAAGAATAATATGAGCGAAACAATCCCCTTGACAAAAACGAAGAGACATGTGAGTATCGTTACTACCTTGAACAACAAGGCACGACGGTATTTATCTACCATCTCGTAAACATAGTTGCACCATAGCAAAAGGAAAAAACCCAAAGCCGCAAATTGGACGATGGAGGAAAAGTTTCGCATATAAACCGAAATGGCACTGACGTTCTTCGAAACAGGAATAAAAATGGTAAGCACCAACTGAAGGGAGGTGACAAGAAACATTATAACACCAATAAAGTAAGTGGTGATAACGACAATTTGGGGAGAGATTGAGAACCAATCAATCCACAAGGAACGACGGGCCTTGTGTTGGGAACTGCCGTTTTTACGATTTGTTTTGACTTGTGTTTCCATTTTCCATATATTTTATAAGTCATCAATTATATTGCGGAATTTGCCCCAAGAGACACTCTCGCGGTATTTGTCGGCTGAACCTTTAGGAACATGCAAATCAACATTCCTGGTGCCGATGAAAGAGTTGCTCCGCAATGAGGCGGGAGTTGGCGAGAGCGATACGACTTGCAGGTGGTCAGAGAGATAGCCAGCCAAAAGGGAGAAACCAGCCTCGCGCAATCCTTCGGGAAGAACCAAAAGACCAAGGTGGCTACAGTTGCAAAAAACCCTGCTGCCCAATGAGGTGACGGTGGTAGGGAGTACAATCTGGCCAATGGACTCACAGCCGTCGAAAACCTGGTCAGGAATAACCGTTATGCCCTCAGGAAGCGAAATGCCGTTGAGACGTGAACAGCGGTAGAAAGCCAAGGCACCTATCTTTTTGACGGAACGAGGGATGAAGATGTTCGTGATTTCATAATGGCAATAGAACAACCCATAACCCAACTCAGTGACGAAAGAGGGTATGAAAACAGTGGGGAGACTATCGACGAAGGCAATCATCGCAATGCCGTCGTCCTTGCGCTGGAATAGTGACTTGCCGTCGTCAGAGGTGAAATAGGTATCGCCATGGAAAACATTGAAAGACCTGAGCGAATTACAGCCAATGAAAGCGCCCTTGCCAATATACCGCACTTTGGCAGGAATGTAAACGTCAATCAAGGAGGTGCAACCCTCGAAAGCGTAATCGCCTATGGATTTGAGGGAACCAGGGAGTTTGACCTTCCTCAACGAAGTGTTGTTACGGAAAACGCCAGCAGCGATGTTGAAAGAGTCAGGGAGGATGCACAACTCGCCATTATTGTTGTAAAAGAGAAGCGTCTTGTGGGAACCTGTGTTCTTAGCGTAAAACATCTGCCCATCAGGCGAACTCGCATAATTTAGGCAACCACGGGCATAGACTTTCTGAAGGCCCATACAGCCAAAGAAAACACTGTCACCCAAGGATGTAAGAGCCGAAGGCATGATTATAGAATCAAGCTCGATACAATTGAGAAAAGCACAACTGGCTATTTTTGTGACCGTAGGAGGGATTTCGAGGTAGTCAAAGCCACATTCGACAAAGGCAGAAGCACCTATGTAGTTGAGTTTTGGAGGGAAAGCGACGTAAACCAAAGAGACGCAAGAAGCAAAGGCGAAGTCGCCAATGTCGGTAACAGAGGCAGGAATGAAAACAGAATCCAAGAATGTACAGTAGGAAAAGGCATTAGCGGGTATAGACTTCAGACCAACAGGCAAACTGACGGAACTTAGGTTTTCGCAAGCAGAGAAACAGCCGTCGCCTAACGCCTTGACACTGGACGGAATGACAATCTCGTTGATGTGGCTACACCCTTGGAAAGCGTAATTTCCAATATAAAGCAAGGTGGATGGAAAATTAATAGACACAAGCCCAGGACATTGCGCAAAAGCAGTGTCGGCTATAGAAGTCACCTTATAGGGAACTTTGGCAAATGTGACGTATTTTGGTATAGTCACAACGTTAAGGGACATCGAGTCAATCTCCCAACTATGAATGCCAGGGATTTGACAAGAGACCACAGACGCTGTCTTAGCCTTTGTATTAATCTTATACTCAATGCCATTAACGACGATGTTCTGCGAAAAGACGGAACAACAAAACAGGCAGAAAAGTGGTAAAAAGAGGTGTTTCATTTCAAAAATAAGAGTAATCATCCAACAGTCGAACCAGGCTTAACTTCACGCGAAGGCTCGCAAAGCACAAGTTTGCCATCAGCATCTACAGCCGAAAGTATCATACCCTCGGACATAATCCCACGGAGTTTGCGTGGCTCGAAATTAGCAATAAAGAGTACTTGACGACCCACAAGTTTCTCAGGCTCTGGATAACTCTGCGCAATGCCCGAAACTATGGTACGTCCGCCCATGCCGTCATCTAAACGAAATTGCAGAAGCTTGTCAGCCTTTGGCACTTTGGTGCATTCCAGGACAGTGGCGACACGGATGTCAGTCTTCTCCCACTCCTCGAAAGGCACGTTAGCCTTAACCTCGGCAGGTTTATAGTTGTCTATCTCGTTTTTCTTCTTTGTCTCCTGGAGTTTGTTAATCTGGAAGGCTATCACGTCATCCTCAATCTTCTCGAACAGAAGTTCAACCTTACCGATTTTGTCTCCTTCCTTGAGGATGTCAATACGCCCAAGGTCAGACCATTTAATCTCACCCATAGAGAGCATATTGCGGAGTTTCTTTGCCGTGAAAGGTGTGAAAGGCTCAAAGGCAATGGCGAGATTGGCGGCTATCTGAAGGGCAACGTGCATGATTGTAGCAGTACGTGCCTCGTCTGTCTTGATGAGTTTCCAAGGTTCCATATCAGCTAAGTATTTGTTGCCGATACGTGCAAGCTCCATAGCCTCTTTCAGAGCATCGCGGAAACGGAAAATGTCAAGGTAATGCTCCATATTCGCCTTGACGTTCTGAAACTCAGTAAGAGTCTGACGGTCAATTTCTGCCAATTCACCAATTGCAGGCACTACCCCACCGTAGAATTTCTGCGTAAGCACCAAGGCACGGTTGACAAAGTTACCGAAAATTGCCACAAGCTCGCTGTTGTTGCGTGTCTGGAAATCCTTCCATGTGAAGTCATTATCCTTGGTTTCAGGAGCATTGGCGGTAAGCACGTAACGAAGGACATCCTGCTTTCCGGGCATCTCTTGCAGATATTCGTGCAACCAGACAGCCCAGTTGCGGGAGGTGGAAATCTTGTCACCCTCAAGGTTGAGGAACTCGTTGGCAGGAACGTTGTCAGGAAGGTTGTAGCTGCCCTCAGCCTTCAGCATTGCTGGGAAGACGATGCAGTGAAAGACGATGTTGTCCTTGCCTATGAAATGCAACATACGCGTCTCCTTGTCCTTCCACCACTTCTCCCAGTCATTAGGCAGAAGCTCACGGGTGTTGGAAATATAACCTATTGGCGCATCAAACCATACATAAAGCACCTTACCATCAGCACCCTCTACAGGCACAGGAACACCCCAGTCAAGGTCGCGGCTTACGGCACGTGGCTGAAGCCCAAGGTCAAGCCACGATTTACACTGACCATAGACATTGGTTTTCCACTCTTTGTGATCCTCAAGAATCCACTTGGAAAGCCACTCCTGATGTTTGTCAAGAGGGAGATACCAGTGTTTTGTAGGTTTGAGGATAGGTTTTGCTCCTGATATTGTGGAGTGAGGGTCTATGAGGTCAAGGGGACTGAGCGAAGTGCCACAAGCCTCGCATTGATCACCGTAGGCATTAGGGTTTTTGCAATGAGGGCAGGTACCCATGATGTAACGGTCGGCAAGAAACTGGTGAGCCTCGGGGTCATAATACTGCTCAGAGGTTTTCTCGACAAACTCCCCCTTCTCGTAAAGATGGCGGAAGAACTCAGATGAGGTCTCGTGGTGTATTTTCGAGGAGGTGCGGGAATAGATGTCGTAAGAGATACCAAGCTCCTCAAAAGATTTTTTGATTATCTCATGATAACGGTCAACGATGTCCTGAGGGGTGACACCCTCTTTTTTTGCCTTGATGGTGATTGGCACACCGTGTTCGTCACTACCTCCCACGAAAAGAACCTCTTCGCCTTTCAGTCGGAGATAACGTACATAAATGTCCGCAGGGACATAGACTCCCGCAAGATGTCCAATATGCACAGGACCATTGGCGTAAGGCAGTGCGGTGGTGACAAGGGTGCGTTTGAACTGTTTCATATATAGTGATTTTTATTACTCGGAAATAAATTGCATTTAGGGTGCAAAGTTACAAAAATTTTTGTTACCTTTGCACCTTTGAAACAATCTATTTTTACTATGAAAGGGAAATTTTTTTATGTAATTACCTTAGTCGTTGTGCTGTTGAATGTTAGTTGTACAAAACTGCCAGAGACAGTAAAGGATTCTTTGGGGAAAAGTATGACCGAAACAGCCGGGAAACTGGAAGATATGGGTTTCCGGTTTGACAGAAAGATTGCCGTGCAGGTGGTTTATGAGCATGGCGACACGCTCGTGACGTTGATTCCAAGCATGGGCGACAACGAGAAAGTGGCAGGGATATATATGACGGTTAATACTTTCGACCCTGCCGAGGCTCTGAAAAGATACAAGGAGTTGCGCGAGTACTGCAAGGATACACACCCTTTCTATGGAGCGAAAATCATCTATAACGACCCTTATAACGAGATGAGTTCGACCGACCCAATGACAGTTGACACTATTTCGGCGGAGTTTTTGGGCAGCAACGACATAAGCATAAACGAACGTTGGCATACCGAGGAGGATTACAACGAGCGCAACTCGATAGCCATCAAACGGCTAAACCATCTCAACATCTGGCAGGTGAATCTGATGTTCAGAAATGGGGAGGCGTTTGATTTCTAATTATTCATACGATATGCGGAACAAACTCATAACATTCCTCATAGACGAATGCAATTCAAAGCGTAAGGGAGGACTCTACCATAAGACCCAGGTGCAACTGGCATACAACTCCAACAGAATAGAAGGCAGCAAACTGACAGAGGAACAGACACGTTACATCTTTGAAACACGAACCATCGGTTTCAAGAATCAGGATGCCATACCAGTGGATGATATTATTGAAACCACGAACCATTTTGTGGCTTTCGATTTTCTGTTGCACACTATAGATGAACCATTGACAGAATCTATAATCAAGGAGTTTCACCGCATAATCAAAACCAGCACGGCAGATGCACAGAAGCCATATTTTGTTGTAGGGGGATGGAAAAAACTTGCCAACGAAGTTGGAGGCAGGGAAACATGCAAACCAGAGAATGTGGAAAACGAGATGCGTTCCCTTTTGCAATGGTACGAATCACAAAAGGAGATTTCAATCTACACACTTACAGAACTGCATTGGCGCTTCGAGAATATTCACCCGTTCCAGGACGGCAATGGCCGTGTGGGGAGACTCATCCTGTTCCGTGAATGTCTCAGAAACAGTGTAATGCCATTCATCATCGACAACGAGCATAAAATGTATTACTACCGTGGACTGTCAGAATTCGGTCAAACACCAGAGTTCCTTGTCGGCACAATGCAGTCAGCGCAAGATGTTTATGAAGCCTGGATAAAATACTTCAATCCAGAGTTGGCAGATGGATTAAGGGTAGATAAATGAAAAGTCAATATTGGCGGAATAGACTTTTTCAATCAGATTTACTAATTTAGGGTGGTTCTATTAATTATGTTTTTAGGAAACAAGGCTGATGCTTCATGATTGGACGCTTTTGAATTTATTTTTGCATCTTGCTGATTGTTAGTCGGTCACAATGCCCGCATTGCTCCCTCCTTCCGCACAGCAATCCGCTAAAAATAAACTTCAAAATCGTCTCAACCTAATTAATAGAACCACCCTTATTAAAAATCACAAAAACCATAATCAATTTTAGGTTGGAATGTTTGCTAATGTCAAATAAAAACCGTAACTTTGCAACGATTTATTATCTTTGCATTATTATAAAATAATAAAATGACAAAACAGCCAGTTAACCCATTTGTTATCAGCGGATATGAAGGCGTCGATTATTTCTGCGACAGGGAAGCAGAGACACGTCAACTTTGTAGCGAAATAGTAAATGGAAACAATGTTGCTCTCATTGCGACTCGCAGAATTGGCAAATCGGGGCTAATTCACCATTGTTTCGGGCAAGATGATTTGAATGGTTATCTGACATTTTTTGTTGACATTTACGACACCTGCTCACTTTCTGAACTGGTTTTCCGCATGAGTCAGGAGATAGTGCGCAGATTAAAACCGAAAGGACTCAGAATGCTGCAATCATTCTGGGATACTGTCCATTCGCTACAAGCAGGCATTACAATCTCTCCGATGGGCGAGCCTTCGTTTAATGTACAGGTAGGGGACATTCATCACCCCGAAACAACGCTCGACGAGATTTTTGACTATCTCGAACGCGCCGAAAGTCCCTGCATTGTGGCCATTGACGAATTTCAGCAGATATCACAATATCCAGAAAAGAACATCGAGGCGACACTCCGCACTTATATACAACGCTGTCACAATGCACGTTTCATTTTTGCCAGCAGTCAGAGGCATGTCATGAGCGAAATGTTCACGTCGGCGGCAAGACCATTTTTCCAAAGTGTCTCGGTCATGCATCTTGGTGCCATAAACATGGCGAAATACGATGCTTTTGCACGTTCACATTTCGAGAGAGCAGGGAAGCATCTCGCTTCAGGCGTAACGGAGGCTGTCTATTCATACAGCCGTGGGATTACATGGTATTCCCAGAAACTTTTCAACACACTTTTCTGGCAGACAGCCGTAGGCGAGACATGCACACCTGATGATGTTGACAGTGCGCTCAACTACATTTTGGATACTTTAGAATACAGTTTCAAAGAGACTCTTTTCCGTATTCCAGAGAAGCAAAAAGCCCTTCTTGTCGCACTTGCCAAGTCCGGTCCTTCAAAATCCATTACCTCCTCAAATTTCATCCGCAAAAATCGCCTGTCGTCATCAAGTTCGGTACAGTCAGCTATACGCGGACTGCTTGACAAAGATTTTGTGACAATGGAACAAGGCGTTTATTCCCTCTATGACCTCTTTCTTGAATGTTGGATAAAGAGATGCTATTGACCCCTCGTTTTTTGTGGGATTGTGATTTATTACCACATATTTGAGAAAGCTGCGATATTTTTGGGTGGAATGTTTGCTAATGTCAAATAAAAACCGTATCTTTGCAGGCGACACAAGGTTGTGTGACACAACATTGTGTCGCACAACCTTGTGTTGGTTATAGCATATTGATAAACAGTTTGTTATGGATAGACCTTTTGTGTTTGGCAAAGCTGTGGATGAGGCAAATTTCATCGGTCGTGAACAGGAATGTGAGCGACTAACGATGAATTTCACGCATGGCATAAACACCATTCTTATGTCACCAAGACGTTGGGGCAAAACATCAATCGTACAAAGAACGATAGCAAAAGTGCGGTCGAAATCGCTATACGTTGTCTTCTTTGATGCTTTCGCTTGTCGCAACGAGTATGATTTCTGCAACAAATTCGCATCAGAGATACTTAGTCAGACAAATAACAAATTGGACGAAATCAAAAACAGTGCAGGCGAGTTCCTGATGCGACTCTCACCTAAAATATCATATTCATTTGACGGAGGAATGAACGATTGGAGTTTGTCGCTCGGAATAAACTCAAAGACACATAAGCCGGAAGAGGTCTATCAACTGCCGCAGACGATAGCGTCAAAGAAAGGCATAGAAATCCTGATATGTATAGATGAGTTTCAACAAGTTGGCAATTTTCCAGACTCATTGACGGTACAGAAAAGAATGCGTTCGGTGTGGCAACACCAACCAAATGTTACCTATTGCCTTTTTGGAAGCAAGAAGCACATGATGGAATCACTTTTCCTTGACCGCAGCTACCCGTTCTACAAATTCGGAGACATTGTGCCATTAAACCCGATAGAGGAGGAAAAATGGATACCCTACATAACCAAAGGGTTCGCAAGAGAAGGAAAATCAATAGACGAATCGTTCGCAGCAAAGATATGCCAGATGACCAAACTCAACCCATCGTACATACAGCAACTGGCATGGCTGACCTTGGTCAATACATATTCGGCTGTGACAGAAGCAATAATAGAAAAGTCTTTTCAGGATTTGCTGCAAGAGAACGCACCATTATTCACTGCACAGACTGAACATCTGACATCTTATCAACTCAATTTCATACGTGCCATTATCAGGGGCATACACAAGGATTTCTCGAAAACAAATATTCGCGAAGAGTATAATCTCGGTTCACCAACAAACGTGAAGAGACTGAAGGAATCTCTGACAAACTCTGAAATAGTCACTACAACGTCAGAAGGCGTGACAATAGCCGACCCAATTATGGAAGAGTGGCTGAAGAGGAATGTGTTGTGAATTATTATTCTGCCTTTGCAAAGCACTGAGATTCTCAGAAATTTCCGACCATAAGGATAGATGATTTCTTATGATAATTGTTAATGCTTTAGATTGCGGAAATAAGGTTCTCTTGGAAAGCTTCACATACACTTATTCAAACTTCACTTTCCAATCCTTAACTGCCAACTTCGTCATGTCGAAACGTATGCCGACTTTCACAACCTTGCGCCCGTCTGTCGAGTAAGGCACTCCGTAATCACCGCTCTCAATCTGCTTCAATGCCGACAATGGTGTGCCGTGAAGCTTGAGTTCCATCACATATATTGTGTCAGGCATCTTTATCAGTATGTCTATGCGTCCCTTTATGCACTTCACCTGCGTGCGCACATATACGTTCAGCATCGAGAAGATAATGTAAAACGTCCACTCATAGAATCCCTCGGCAGTCGAAACCTCCCCGAGTTTCTTCTTGAACCCCTCAACGTACGGCAACCCTGCCATATACGCCTTCATCTCACGGAGGGCAAGCTCGATGTCGTCCTTGCGGAGAGCCTGCCAGAACTTCAGGGCAAAACCCACTTGCGTATCGGCGCTTTCCACGCCAAGATACGTCTGCGTCAAGCCTTTGACGAAACCGGTCCTCACCTCTAAGTTCGGAAAATCCAAAGTATAGATATTTGTCTCACGGTCATAGTCCTTGATGGTCAGGTAGCCGCTCTGATACAGCAGAGGCAGGGCACTGGTCATTGCCTCTGTCGGCACGTCAAAACCGTCCGCCGGCGCCAGCAACCGCTCAAGGGAGGTGATGTCAGTCTTATACCTCTGCATCACCTTGAATATGAAGGACGGCGTGGCTGTCTTGAACCAGTAATCCTCCATTTTCTGATTGGCGAAGGCACTAAGGAGGCTGAAGGGATTATACACAGCCACCTTTGCCTCTGTGAAATAATACCCGTCATATCTCTTCCGCAGCATCCCCCGCACCTCGTCATAGCCCACGCCCATTGTCCTGCCCAGACGTTCAATGTCAGGACGGAAAACAGTGTCTATCTCCTCGTCCGTAAAGCCCGTCAGGGCAGCGAACTGCGGCAGCATTGAAATGTTGTTCAGGTTGTTCAGGGTCGAGAATATGCTCAGCTGCGAGAACTTCGTTATCCCTGTTATGAACGTGAACCTTTCGTAAGCCGAGCATGATTTGATGGGACCATAGAACTCCTGCATGATGGTACGTGTCTTCGCAAGTAGTTCCTGATTGTCCAGTTTGTTAAGCAGAGGCGCGTCATACTCGTCGAATATCAGCACTACGCCAAGACCAGTCTGATTGTACGCACGTTCTATCAATCCAGCCAATCTCGCTCCTGGCATCATATCATCATCATCTCGTCCATAAATCGATTCATAACCTTTTAATTGCCGTCCGATTCTCGATTGGATTTGGTCAATCGGCACGTCCTTCACCTCCGACATATTGAACCGCAACACAGGATATTTCACCCACTCCTTCGTATGTTCTGCTATGGCAAGTCCCTCGAACAACTCCTTCCGCCCCTCAAAATAAGCCTGTAATGTTGATGTCAGCAATGTTTTGCCG
Source organism: Paludibacteraceae bacterium (assembly GCA_024399545.1). Classification (GTDB taxonomy): domain Bacteria; phylum Bacteroidota; class Bacteroidia; order Bacteroidales; family Paludibacteraceae; genus Aphodosoma. Next base: position 13,863 of record JAKSNS010000029.1, on the reverse strand, counting down.
AATCTGCGTGGACGGCTAAGGAATATCCATTCTGACAGATTAATCATCCGCCAGATAAGTTCCGTCTTATCCACATAAAGTTGACCCTGTTTCCTGATTTTGACGAAATCGTCATTGCCCACAGGATATTGCCTTGTCAAAAAATCTTCCATAACTGTTTGTCATTGACGCTGCAAATTTACAACAATTTTTTGAAACGACAAAGTTTTTCAGCAAAAAAAGTCCACGGCGGTTTGCCGTGGACTTAATAGACGGGACAAAGCTGTTTCTTTAAGCACAATTACTGAGTTGTGTGTAGAAACCCGTTGACTCGTTGTAGGAAATGTACTTCCGGCGAATCCAGACTCGCAGAATTGGACTGCAATCCTCGGACATTCCAACCTTCAGACGAAGGCTGAGAAGATCCTGCCTTGTGAAATTGGCAGGCAGGTAAGCGAGGAGATTGACAGGTCCACGATGGGTGGTGACAATCTCGCGTGACTGCTCGATGGCAATCTGACGACCGAAGAAATGGCTTTTGCAAGCCAAATCGTAGTCCAAAGACCACTCGCAGAACTGGTCGATTGTCTCATCCCAACGACAGCCGTTGGCAATGTAGAGGACAATTGCCTTCATGTGGGCAATAGTGACAGCACGCGAGGCAAGTTCCTCAGTGACAAGGTCGTCGCACTGGAGGCTGATGTCCATACATTTGCGATGGAGACGTTCAGCCATGCGGAAAGCCTCGTCACATTGGAGATGCCCATGGGTGCTTTCAAGATTGTCGAGGAACGGTTTGAGGCTATCGGCAAACGACTGGTCGTAAGGCAGATAGCGGAACTCTGCGCCACGCTCACGGACGATTGTGCAGAGGTTGATGCGGGAGAGCGTGCCATCCACCAGACGGCTGTGGAAGAACTCCATACCCTTCTGGATAGTGGCAGAGGCATTCCAGTTCCAACGCACTGGCACACGGTCGGTTACGGCATTGAAGCTGACACGTTCCTGACCATACTCGGCATTGTCAAAGGCGAGGCGGATGATTTTGCCAACGTCCTTGGTGCCAGAGGTACGGAGGTTGTTGAGGAGCTCAAGTTCGTCCATCTTGGTGTAGATGTAGCGTCCACGGGCATCAGCAAGGCGGCGTACGAAGGCGGCGTTGGTCATGTCATCGCTGAGAATCTGGATGACAAGGTCGTCTGGGTGTTCGGGTTTGGCCTGACGCGAACTGCACGAGTTCACTGCGGCGAGCCACTCCTTCTCGCGGAGACGGTTGACCTTGTCACGTTGGTTAATGCGGTCAAGGATGAACTTGATCGGTGCGTTAACGGCAGACTTGCCGGAAGACTGCTTCGCCATCAGGACGCACATGAAGTTCGGCTCTTTGTCCTGCGAGCCGTCGATGAGGTCAAAGCGCACGTCGGAGACAAGCGTTCCGAGTGCGGGGAAGACCGCATTTGCCACGGCAGGGCGGCAGGATTCAGGGACGTTCTTCGTCAGCAAAGAGATGAGCGAAGGGAGTTTAGCGGGCATCAATGGGAAATTTTCGGTTGATGCGACGCTGCCAAAAATGTTTTTGGACATAGATTTAATGAGTTAAATTAAACAATGTCCTGCTCTCGGTTAATCGTGAGATTTTACCGGTAAAAAAGCAGGGGTAAATAAACACGGTGCAAAGGTAATGAAAAAATCTGAGACTGACAAGAATTTTATTGCAAAATTGTCGTATGTCTTTCCCTGAAAAAGTTGACAGATTATTGATTGTCTTTCTAACTAAAGGGGGTTCTTTTAATTAAGTTCTCAAGTTTCGCATGTGTATAATTACTTGCTATACAATTAACTTGGATTATTATTTGTTTGTAAGGCAATACCATCCTGCTTGTAAAAACAGGCGATTAGTAGCCTGATACAAAGTGCCTGGCAAAGGAATAACTACTTACCTACTTGGAAAACAGTGTTGGCTGTTATTGTCAAAATAGCGGTAATAAATTACAATCCCCAATTTATTGACGGATAAAACCTGTGATATTCAACAACTGCGGCGGGTTTCGATAATTAACCAAGGCAACTTGACCAACCAGATTCTCGAAATCACCACTGTACACGATTGCCAGACGGGAAACAGGTGTATTTATCCACTCAGGCAGTTTGCGTATCATATCCTCAAACCCCGGATTGTAAGTCATAGATGATTTAACTTCTATGGCGGTTATCTCACCCTCTTGCTTTACTAGTAGTCTGTAAAGTCTAAAAGGTCACAATAGGATATAAATGTTTGAGTTTGATTCGGGCATCGTCTGTAGTGAATTGCCAGTTCACTCCCTTCTGCATTGCATTCCTGTCTGTGTGCCATTTCTCTATTTCGGAGTTCAAGTCTTCCAGATTGTCTATCCTTCGCTTGCCAAGGCATTGCTTAGACAGTGCGGACAACTCAATTTCCGCTATATCCAGCCAACTCCCATGCTTAGGCGTATAGTGGAACTCGAATCTTCTGGCGAGCCTTAGCGCTTCCGCAGGCGGGAATGCCTCGTAGAAGGAGCTCTTGTCATGGGTGTTGAGATCGTCACATACCATGATTATCTTCTCCGCATCAGGATAAACTTCGTCAGCGAGCCATTTCATTTGCCTGGTCCAATCCGTTTTTGTCCTGTGCTCCAATGCCTTCGCATGGCGATAGCCAGCAAGAGGCTCCGTAAAAAGGAAAATGCTGCAAGTGCCATTGCGGACGTATTCACTGTCCTGGATGAGAGACCCGTTCTTCTTGCGGTGTCCTTGGCGGGCATCAGCCAGCAACTGTAGGGTTTTTTGTCCATACAGACAACAGGATAGCGTCCGTCATACGGACGGCTATAGACTTCCAGCACATCCTCCATGCAAGCGGCGAAATCGGCACTCTGCTCCTTGGGGATGCACCATTTCTCTACAAGGTGTGGCTTGAGACAATTCTTTTTCAAGATTTTACCCACTGTCGTGTGACTGATATTGTCTATGTAATTCATCTGTACCATCCTTTCTGACAATAGACGTAATGTCCATCTGCAATACCCTTCTGGGGGATTATGACAGGCCATAGCGATCAGGTGTGCTTCCACTTCGCCTGTGACCTTGCTCTCCACTGGAGGTGTTTCACGCTTTTTGCGATAGATGCAGTCTATCCCCCTGTCCCGGTAATCATTTAGGATTCGATAGATGTTCTTACTGGATATGTCCAGCAGGGAGGAAAGTTCTTCTATCTTGTATAGGTGTTTGGCGCTACTGTTGAGCTTGAGCAGTATCTGAGCGCGTTTTATCGTACGGGCTGCACATGTCCCTTTTGATACTACAGAAATGAGTTTTGCCAACTCTTCCGATGAGAGGTTCACGATGTATTTACGACCTTGCATGGTTGAATGTAATCTTTTGATTTTCAACCACAAAGATACGAAAAATTTTTGACATACACAAGTCTTTTGCCTTGGTTTTTTTAGTGCGTTATAAAAGTTTTTTACTTCCTAAAATGTCGTCAACAATAGATGCTTTCACAACACTTATACTGACAGTGACCTTTTAGACTTTACAGACTACTAGTAATTCCGAAATTATTCCTGCCTTCATAGTTCTGTTCCTTCGAGGAGAACAGCACCATTACTCGACCATCGTACAAGAATTCGTGGAGAATCGTGAGCGATGGTCGAGTAATACTGTAGTGATGGTAAGAGAACACGGCTTCAAAAGCATCTCTCAAAAAAACTTTCCGAAACGTTTGTCCACGTCATAAATTTTATCTACCTTTGCAGTCGCAAACCTGCGCCTATGGGGAGTGTCTCATTCGGGGGTGGGAAAGCAGACATATTTATAGGCGTTCACTTGACGCTTGTTTCGGTTCTCGAAAATCTGGTAAATTTTTATGTGACCCGAGATAAGATGGTTCAATGGATGTCTGTGGTGTATGTATATTCATGCACTCTTTGGAGTGCTGTTATACATATCGGCGCAGGCTACGTTGTCATTCTTGTCACATGGGTTTACCAGAACCTTCGAGAAAAGGATGACAATTGCGGGCTGCGTTTTTTGTATTTATAAGACTCAGTTTTTTGCAAAAACGGTCTAAAAATTGCGCACAACTTATACCATTACGATATAATCAATTATTTAAATACAAATATGAAAAAGGATCTACTGTTTATCTGTGTCTTTCTGTTTGCAATGAATGTAAACGCACAAATTGTTTTGGAACACACGTTTAATTTTGTGCCAACATACATAGGGTCAAATTGGATGACTATCCCAGCATGTGTTAATCAGTCTTATTATATGGAATGTGATTACGAGAATCACTTCAAATTATATGATTCAGAAGACTATAGCTTGGTAGGGGATTAAGAATACGATGAATATGTCACAAACAACATTAACTATTGGTACAGAGTTATGCTGCGAGAATAATAACGTTGCTTACAAAGTGATTCAGATACTTGGACAAGGCTCTTTCTGCATCACATATAAAGTCAAAGCCTTTACCATGATACGAAGGGCATTTGGAGAAGAACGCTATGATTTTCCACAATCCAAGGCTGTCAAGGAGTTCTTCATGAAAGAACAGAATGGACGTACTGAATCTGGCAGCGTTACAGGAATCAGCAGCGGTTCGCTGTCGTACAACTTTGCACAGAAGTTCAGGTCGGAGGCAGGAAACTTGGCAAAAATGAAACATCCGAACATAGTGCGTGTCATAGATTTCATTGAAGCGAACAACACGTACTATTACGTCATGGATTATGTTGATGGTGAAAATCTGAATGAATACATCAGACATAACAAACTTACGGAAAACGAGGTTGTCTGCATAATCAGGGAAGTTGCAGATGCCCTGATGTACATGCATGAGGAACAGGAGATGCTTCATCTTGATTTGAAACCAGGCAACATAATGCGCAGAAGTTCGGATGGACATATTTTCTTGATAGATATCGGACTCGGTAATTATTTAAGTGGTATTGATGTGTGTGATTTTTCAATAGGTTTAGGCAACAATTCATACAGACCTGTAGAGCAGACAGTTGGCAAGGCATCCTCACTATTCAGTCCCACACTGGACATTTATGCGCTTGCTGCAACGATGTACAAATTGCTGACAGGAGAAACACCACCTACGTCTTCAGATCTGATAAATGATGATGACTATATAAAAGATTCTCTTTTGAACAGATACCACGTATCTAAGCGGATTGCAAGAGTCATAATCAAGGCGATGTCGCCTAAGGTTAGGGATAGACAGCAGAGCGTGAGGGAATTTGTAAATGGACTATATTAATAGCAATAGTTCTGAGTTAATGTGTCATTCTATACAGTAATAATTGTATGTGGAAATGCAAAATTGAACGATGGAAAAGCAAAAACAGGTTTATGAAATTTATGGATAGTATGAATTTAATTGTGTGATTTAAATATTTAGATTAGTATGTCGCAACCAACATTAACCATAGGAACGAAACTATGTGGTAAGAGGATTACATACATAGTGACCAAAATACTTGGGCAAGGCTCTTTTGGCATTACATATAAAGTTAAAGCGTTCACTATGGTCAAGGGGTCTTTTGGCGAAGAACGCTATGAATTTCCACAACCGAAGGCGGTCAAGGAGTTCTTCATGAAAGAACTTAATGGCCGTACTGAATCCGGCAGCGTGACGGGAATCAGCAGCGGTTCGTTGTCGTACAACTATGCCCAAAAGTTCAGGTCGGAAGCAGGAAATCTGGCAAAGATGAAACATCAGAACATAGTGCGTGTCATTGACTTCATTGAAGCGAACGGCACGTACTATTATGTCATGGATTATGTTGATGGTGAGAACCTGAATGAATACATCAAACATAATAAACTTACGGAAAACGAGGTTGTAGATATAATAAGAAAAGTTGCAGATGCTCTGATATACATGCATGAGGAACAGAAGATGCTTCATCTTGACCTGAAACCAGGCAACATCATGCGCAGAAGTTCAGATGGACATATTTTCCTGATAGATTTCGGACTCAGCAAGCATTTCAGTGACAATGGAACTCCAGAGACATCAACGACAGTGGGGTATGGAACAGCAGGTTATGCTCCTGTTGAGCAGTCCAATGGCACAGCCTCTGCGCAATTCCGTCCAACTATAGATGTCTATGCGCTTGGCGCAACAATGTACAAGTTGCTGACAGGAGAAACGCCTCCTACGTCTCCGGATTTGGTGAATGATGAAGGGTTTATAAAAGATTCTCTTAACAGATATTCGGTGTCAAAAAAGGTTGCAAAAGTCATAATCAAGGCCATGTCGCCTAAGTTTAAGGATCGACAACAAAGTGTGAAGGAATTTGTGAACGAACTGCCAGAGTTAAAGTCAAATGAATTCAGGAATAAAGAATATTCAGGCACTTCAGATAATGCAAACAAAGATGATGAGACACGTATAGAAGATGCAAAACCTATAGATGAAGTGGTGCCTGATGAACAAAAGAAGCGAGGGTTGTTACATTCACTGGTTGCGCGATATACGCAAAGATATGAAGAAAGACATATAGTGACGAATATAGTGCTGTATGGAATTCAGATTGTCAGTCTGTTGTCTTTGATTGTGCTTGGTGTCGTTATGATACATTTGTCAAGAACGTATAGATATTTATTCTGTTCCATTTCTCTGGCCTCTTTGTTAATATCATTACTGATTGGTAATTCAATGATATTGAGATGGGAAAAGAAGGGATTGTATGTTTTACTAATATCGTTAAGCTTAATTGCTTGGATACCTGAAATTTGTGCTAATTGGGCGTGGGTATTTGGCTTGGAATACATCTATATTGGAATGTTTGATTTTTTTGTGCTGTTACTACTTATGTTGTTGTATAGTAGTTTGCGTCTGAAGAAAGATGGTGTTTCAACCTGGAACATGTGCAAAATAGCTAAGAAACTGATAATAATAATCAGTATAATATTATTTTCTTTTTCGCAGATTAAAATACTAACATTAGATTGGGGTTCAGAGGAAGATTTGCCTACTCCATTTGATGTCGTTCAGTTGAAAATTCCGTATAATTATAATGGTAAATATGTCATTCCTTATGGAACAAATTACATTATTAATTATGCTTTCTGTATCAGTGATATTACTTCTGTTGTAGTACCATCTACTGTAAATGAAATTGGAAAAGGTGCATTTTCAAAATGCGAAAGTTTGGAAAAGGCTATAATACATAACGGTGTTAGTAGTATAAAGTACCGTACTTTCGAAGATTGCACCAGTTTGGTTGAAATTACTCTTCCTAATAGCGTGGAAACGATAGGGATCGGTGCGTTTCAAGAGTGTGCTAATTTGGCCAAAATTACTCTTCCGAATAGTTTGGAAACAATTTGTGAAGGAGCATTTCTAAATTGTAGCAGTTTGGTTGAAATTACTCTTCCGAATAGTTTGAAAATTATAGGAGAGGATGCATTCGAAAATTGTACCAGTTTGGTTGAGATTACTTTCCCGAATAGTATAGATACAATTGGATTTTGGGCTTTTTGTGGTTGTAGAAATCTAAAAACAGTGACGATATTGTCAAGGAATGCCACAATAAATAAGTGGTCTTTTTTTGGATGTGAACAATTAAAAACAATATACGTACCTGTCGGGACAAAAGATTACTATGTCAATCAATTGGGTAAAGGATATAGACGCAAAATTAAGGAAAAAAATTTATGATGTATAATTAACACTTTTGGCAATATATGTCCCCAAATTATCTATATTTAAATTCCAGAGACTATCTTCTCAGATTGGATGTCAATCACATCGTCTATTTTGAGGCAGATGGCAACTATACCAATATTGTGTCAGCCAACAAAGTCAAGAATACTGTAGGTATGACATTGTCCAAGATGCAGGAACTGTTGACGCAATCATTGGGGGAAAATGCACAGCAATTTGCAAGGATTGGAAAGAGCCACATAATAGGCATAAAATATATAAGCCAGATAGACATTCCAAAACAGGCATTGGTGCTGAGTGATGGACATTCTTTTGCATTCAAGGTTGTTGTGTCGAAAGACGCATTGAAAAAACTAAAGGATTTACTGACAAAAACAAGATAAATAATATGGCATTGATAGAAGCAATAATCGGCAGAGAATCTGAGCAGCGAAGACTGCTCGTAAAAGTTGGTCAGGCGACATATACGATTGGAACACAAGGCAGTGTTCCAAATAGTGTCAGCCGTGAACATTGCAAAATGACAATTGAGGTAAATGGCGAGACTGGCAGTGTATCGAATGTGAAAATTCAGAACCTGAAAGCAGCCAATCAAACATTTGTCAATGGTTTTGAGATAGACACAAAATATATTGATACGAACTCCACAATACAGTTGGGACGAGATATGTACCTTGTTGACTTGGAGCAGGTACTAAATTACATGAGGAAAAATGTAAAGATAGAGTATTCTATAAGTAATTTACAGACTATTTGGGAAGAATATGACTCGACAAGGATAAAATTGCAGTTGGATGAACAGAAAAAAAACAATATGCGCAATCTTGGTGGAATATTGGGTGGCGTAGGTGTTTTATTTATGTTCATACCAGAGTTGGGCAATTTGCGGTGGTGCGCTACGGCTTTGTCTGTAATCATAGGTGTTGTGTTTTTTATCCGTGGTATGAAGACTGACTCTTCATTGACTGTGAAACTGCATGACTTGGATGCTGAGTTTCGGAAAAAATATGTCTGTCCCAACCCTAATTGCAGACATTTTCTCGGAATGGTGCCATTCGATGTGTTAAGACAGAATTCTGGCTGTCCGAGTTGCAAATGCACTTTCAAGAAGGAATAATCCAAAGATGTCATCTAAAGAGGGCATTTCGTATAAAAACAAATGGTATTCAGTCATTATCTGATTTTAAGAATTGCTATGTGAGAAAAAGGTCGTACCTTTGCACTCGAAATCAAAATACAAAATGTCAAATTCTAAAAACTAAAAAATTATGGATGAAACAGTTATCATGAATGAACAGGCCAATGTTGAAAGCAACAATGAAACAATGCCAAATGAAAAAAGACGATGGAAGCAGGTCGTGGTTGGAGGAGTTTCTGGCATATTGATGGGAACAGTCTCTTCGGCGGCATACGCAGCAACAAGCAGTCATCTGCAGCAACAGGCAGATGTGGAAAGTGAGCAGAATGCAGAGGAGTCTGCAAATGACGTTGTTGAAACGCAAGAGTACATAGACGGAGTCATACCTGTTGCAGAAGTGGATGATAGCATGTCGTTTGGAGAAGCATTTGCGGCTGCACGAGAACAGGTTGGACCAGGTGGTGTATTTGTTTGGCATGGTCAGCTGTATGGTACATACACTGCTGCAGAATGGAATAGTATGACACCTGCAGAACATGCTGAATTCGGGAGTCATCTTAATATAGTTTACGATGAATCTGGCAGCCACAATGTTGTCGATAATGGTAGGCATGATAATAATGGTGGAAATACAGATGATGTGGAGGACATTGATCCAGTTCCTAACCCTAATCCTAACCCTGATCCTAATCCTAATCCTGATCCGGAACATACAGTTGAAGTAATATCTGTTGACACGGAAGTGCTTGAAGATGGGTCAACCGTGAATGTCGCCGTGGTTCGCTTAGATGGAGAAGAGGGTTGTTTGTTTGATTTAAATAATGATAATATTGCTGATATATTTGCCTCTGATACAAATCAGGATGGACAGTTAACAGAAGATGAAATTGTTGATGTGTCGGAAATGTCAATAAAAATACCGACAATGAATGATGGTTTGCTGGCTCAGAATGACCCCGATTACATAAACGATGGCAATATAGATTCGTATGTGTAATCATTAAATCGATATCAATACAATGAAAGACGGTTCGATAAAAACAAATGAAGATTCCTTGAAAACAGTAGTACAAGTAGAAAATGATGAGCCTATTGTTGAAGTCCTTGGTTTTGAAACAGCAGATGAAATCAATGACGATTTGGTCGAATGTCTTGATGTAAAAGGGGAGGATTATGTTTTGATAGATATTGATAATGACTCAAACGACATGATTGAAGATGTTTTTATGCCAGAGGAAGGATATGTGAATGTTTCTAATGACATTGTTGAAAACGTTGAAGCTGGTGGCGATATTCCTACAATCATTTGATTATTTCAAAAGTTATGAAAGTGAAATTTTATATTGCTTGTCTATTGTTGGCAGTTTTGTGTTACAATGCTGAAGCAAAAACGTATTTGGTTTCTGTAGGTGTCAGTGATTATCCTGGCACAAGTCATGACTTGAACCTTCCTGTTAGCGATGCAAAAACAATACAGTATGTCTATTCGAAAAATTCTAATGCTGAAAGTGTTTTGGTGACAAATAGCGATGCAACGAGGAATAATGTACTTGCTAAAATGCGTTCAACATTTTCAAAAGCTAATGACAATGACATTATAGTTTTGTTTTTTAGTGGTCACGGGTCTTCAGTCGGTGCTTTCTGTGCTTACGATGGTGATATTCAATATTCTGAAATTAGACAGATTATGGCAGCAAGCAAAGCAAAGACAAAGATTATATTTGCAGATGCTTGCTTTGCCGGAAAAATGAGACAAGGTAGGGGAAGCTCTAATAACCAGTCTTTTAACAAATTCAATATCATGCTGTTTCTTTCATCCAGAAGCAATGAAACATCATTGGAAAGAAGGAATATGAAAAACGGCATTTTTACGACATGTTTGCAAAAAGCACTCAGAGGTGGAGCCGATGCTAACAGAGATAGAAAAATAACAGCCAAGGAGTTGTTCTTGTATGTAAGTAAATATGTGAAACAACTATCTAACGACAGACAACATCCTGTGATGTGGGGAAAATTTGATGACAATATGGTTATAATGAAATGGTGAATTTATAAATTATGGAAAATGGAACAATATTTAAGAATTAAATGTCCCTTTTGCGGAAAGATACTGACAATCAAAAATCAAGATGGAGTAGAAAAATGCGCTGTCATTTGTCCAGCCTGTAAAAAGAAGTCTCAGGTTGCTTCATGTCAGCGAGTGCTTCTCAAAAATGACGAAGAAACAGATTTGAACGGTAAAAACAAGAATGAGGACAGTGTTACCGATTTTAGTGTTGGGAACAATAAATCAATTGGTGGTTTAGTAGAGAAATCAGGAAAACGCTGGCCTCTTCATGTAGGTGTGAATACCATAGGAAGAAAACCTCTGGATCCTGCGCTTCAATCGGATATTCCGATACAGGATTATACTGGGCTGAAGAAAATGAGTAGGCATCATGCGAAAATTGAGGTGCAAATCTTACCCAATGGAAGTTGTAAGCATATTCTATACAATTGGGAAAACAAAAATCCGACTTTTGTTGGGAATGAAAAAATCAATAACAATGACCGTATTGTGCTCAGTAATGGTATGAATTTGAAATTCGGTGATTTGGAAGTTAGATTTGTTATTGAAAAAAAGAATTGTGATGAAACAGTCAAGGAATATTGGGAAAATTTTAAAGGCACAGAAGACACTTAAATAATAGTAGTATGAAATATGAGATTAATGCCATGTCCATATATGAATTTGGACAAAGGAAAGACAAGGATGGTAATCCTCATCAAGAAGACTGGTTGTATCCCCAGTTAGGTGCTATAGACAATACGTCAGACCGTATGTTTATCCTATGTGATGGAATGGGAGGTCATGCGTCAGGTGAAGTGGCAAGTTCTACGGTTTGCGAGGCTATGAGCAATTACGTAAACAATGCTATCAAGTCTGGAGATGATTTTTCCGAAACTATCTTGAAAGGAGCGATTGCTTCAGCATACGATTTGTTGGATTCTCGTGACAATTGCGATAGCAATGAGAAAAAGATGGGAACAACAATGACCTTTCTGATGCTTCATAATGCAGGCTATACTATTGCGCACATGGGTGACAGCAGAGTATATCATATCCGTCCAAATAATGGTTCCGTTGATGACATCGTTTTCAAAACCGAAGACCATTCCTTGGTTAACGATCTTCTCAAGGTAGGAGAGATAACACCTGAGGAAGCTGAAAATTTTCCAAGGAAAAATGTCATTACCCGTGCCATGCAGCCACATCTTGAACATAGACATAGGGCAGATATTCATTACTCGAATGATATTCTGGCGGGGGATTATTTTTTCATGTGTTCTGATGGTATGCTAGAACAAACGTCAGATGCCAATCTTTGTTTTATCTTGAATGAGAATATATCTGATAAAGAGAAGATTAATATGCTCAAAAATGTGTCGGAAAACAACAAAGACAATCATTCTGCCCATTTGATTCATATCTTGAAAGTAAGTAATGAACAAATCAATGTTGCCGAAGACCATCCAAAACAGCAAGAAAAAGGTATCACATTGCATAAAAACAATGACTTTAACGTAAAAAGACAATCTTCGAAACGACCAAGCAATAATCCGAATAATTTGACTACAATACTGCTTTTGTGTGTGATATTATTATTTGGAGCTTTTTATGCTGTGCGTTACATGAACAAGAAATCAACAGAATCAGATGAAGTTAAAGAGGAAATTGTAAATAACAAAAAAACAGAAAAAAGGACATTGCCTTATAAACAAAAAATTATTTCTGAAAGGAAAACAATTGAAAAGGATTCTGTGAAGCAGAATACAAAAACAGATGTTGTGAAAAAGGATACAGTAAAGCAAAGTATCCAAACGGATACATGCCAAAAGAAACAGAATAAGTAAATAACCACCATGTCACAACCAACATTATCAATAGGAACGAAACTGTGTGGTAAGGAAATTACATACATGGTGACCAAGATACTTGGTCAAGGGTCTTTTGGCATCACATACAAAGTTAAAGCGTTCACTATTGTTAAAGGGTCGTTTGGCGAAGAACGCTATGAATTTCCACAACCGAAGGCGGTCAAGGAGTTCTTCATGAAAGAACTTAATGGCCGTACTGAATCCGGCAGCGTGACGGGAATCAGCAGCGGTTCGTTGTCGTACAACTATGCCCAAAAGTTCAGGTCGGAAGCAGGAAATCTGGCAAAGATGAAACATCAGAACATAGTGCGTGTCATTGACTTCATTGAAGCGAACGGCACGTACTATTATGTCATGGATTATGTTGATGGTGAGAACCTGAATGAATACATCAAACATAATAAACTTACGGAAAACGAGGTTGTAGATATAATAAGAAAAGTTGCAGATGCTCTGATATACATGCATGAGGAACAGAAGATGCTTCATCTTGACCTGAAACCAGGCAACATCATGCGCAGAAGTTCAGATGGACATATTTTCCTGATAGATTTCGGACTCAGCAAGCATTTCAGTGACAATGGAACTCCAGAGACATCAACGACAGTGGGGTATGGAACAGCAGGTTATGCTCCTGTTGAGCAGTCCAATGGCACAGCCTCTGCGCAATTCCGTCCAACTATAGATGTCTATGCGCTTGGCGCAACAATGTACAAGTTGCTGACAGGAGAAACGCCTCCTACGTCTTGGATGTTGGTGCATGATGATGATGAAGGATTTATAGAGAATTCTCTTAATAGATATTCGGTATCAAAAAAGATAGCAAAAGTCATAACTAAGGCAATGTCGCCCAAGGTTAAAGACAGACAGCAAAGTGTAAGGGAATTTTTAAATGAAATAAATGATTTAGATATTTTGGTTAGTATGACACAACCAACATTAACCATCGGAACGGAACTATGTGGTGAGAATAACAACGTTGCTTACAAAGTAATCCAAATTCTTGGACAAGGGTCTTTTGGCATCACATACAAAGTTAAAGCGTTCACTATGGTCAAGGGGTCTTTTGGCGAAGAACGCTATGAATTTCCACAACCGAAGGCGGTCAAGGAGTTCTTCA